>NZ_VIKY01000261.1:0-4915 GCF_009711925.1 Dolichospermum sp. UHCC 0352
TCAGTCCCTTTAGGGCTGAGTTACTGACTGCCAAGAAGCACCTTACTCCCATACATAATAACTTCCCAAGGGGATAAGTTCAACAGGGGAATTAATGATATCTTCAGTTTTTATGTTCTCGTGATCTGAATATGACACATAACCTTAGCAACAAACTAAGCCTGAATGATGTCCAGGACAAGCTACGCTGAAGCATCTTGGGAATAATGGGGTGCAATCAACATCAAAATTCTCCGAATGCTATACTTTTCCCTGTTCCCTGACTCCATGAATGAATTTAATTTTATTCAACTACTTATATGATAATAAATCAAGCAATTTGATACTTAGGAGTATTAAAATGGGACTGAATGAAGAATTAATGAATTCTGGTCATAAGGACTTGATTGTCCAAGACTGCTGCACCATGATAGACGCACAACTGGCATCTAAGTCAGGCATAAGCGGTATGGCCATGAAAGCCGCCTTTGCTGCACTCAAGGGAATTCAACCGGGTTATATCACCAATGTGGTTGAGTCCCTCCTACCGGTTTGCTTAACTGCAATTGATCCCATTTGGAGTGAAGGAGTGCAACAGGGTGAACCGGTGGAATACCTCACAGCCAATAGTAATCAGACCGCAAATGCGCTGCTAGGTGTAACTGATGCCAGGGTTAAAAATACCAAACGCCAACTGGTGCGAGGAACTTACGAAAAATTCCGTAATTCCGCAGAAAAACACGTACAAGAGGCAGTACCAGATTTTGCTCAGGTGATTGGTAAGTATGTTAATAACTAGCTGAAAAATAGAAGTTAGTTTTTAAGTCTTCAGATGCGCTTCCACATAAATAATGGGAGCGCCTATCACCAAAAGCCGATTTGCTGATATATTCCTTCATGATATAATCGTCTGCTGAGGATATTAAGTTAAAAAGTCCCTAATTGAGCCGAAAACATGAGTTTTTCAAGACTCTAAAAGTTTCAATCTAACCGATGTGCCTGCGCTCAAAAATAAATCCAACTATGATATAAAGTTAAAGGAGAATTAGATTAATGACACTTACCTATGGAACAGAGGGATGTCTCCGGATTGGTCAGCAGGCTCCCGATTTTACAGCAACAACCGTAGTAGATCAGGAGTTTAAGTCAATTAAATTGTCTGACTATCGTGGTAGATATGTTGTTCTGATGTTCTACCCCTTGAATTTTACCTTTGTTTGTCCCACTGAAGTTACAGCATTTAGCGATCGCTACGCAGAATTTAGCCAACTAAATACAGAAATTTTGGGTATTTCCGTTGATAGTGAATTTTCTCACCTCGCTTGGATTCAAACAGATCGTAAATCTGGTGGAGTCGGTGACATAAATTATCCCCTAGTTTCTGACATCAAAAAAGAAATTAGTGCCGCTTATAACGTTCTCGATCCCACCGCTGGTATTGCTTTACGCGGTTTATTTATCATAGATAAAGATGGCATTCTACAACACTCCACTATTAATAATCTAGCCTTTGGTCGGAATGTAGATGAAACCCTGCGAACATTACAAGCAATTCAGCACGTTCAGTCCCATAGCGATGAAGTTTGTCCTGTTAATTGGCAACCTGGGGACAAAACCATGAATCCTGATCCCGTGAAGTCTAAAATTTACTTTGCTGATATTTAGAGAGTTGGGAATTTGGTAATTAAACTTTTAATTTTGAATATCTTATGTTGACTTCAACTGATTTTACTGGCTTATTTAACGAGCGATTTTTCCATAATTTTCTCCCTATACCCGCGTTAGATAATTTCAGATTGGGTATAGGCACACCAGATTTTAAATTATCAGATATTACTAACAATACTGTTGTTAAGCTATCTGATTTTCGAGGTAAACAACCTGTAATAATTGCCTTTACCAGAATTTTTACCGAAAAGCAATATTGCCCATTTTGTTATCCCCATATTCAAGCCTTAAATGAAAATTATGAACAGTTTAAAAATCGGGGAATTGAAATTCTATTAATTACTAGCACCGACAAAAAGCAAAGTCAAATAATAGTTCAAGACTTGGGCTTAAAAATGCCATTATTGAGTGATTCCAGTTGCCATACATTTCGTACTTATAGAACTGGACAGGCATTAGGAGCGCCATTACCAGCACAATTTATATTAGATAAAGATGGCAAACTGCTCTACAGACATTTATTTTCCTTCTTAGATCATAATGCCGGTGTAGAGACACTTCTAGAAAAATATAATTGAATAGGACACAGTTCATTTCCAAGATTCTAACCTACCTGTACCGCGATTGTATTGATAATTTTTCTGAATTAAACTAGGATGAGGATTGACACAATATTGTTTACCATCAATCATAATTTGCACTATTTTTTCTCCAGAGGTACAGGAAACATTTGTTAATTCCCAGCTTTTAATTAACTCTATATTGGCATCAGTGGTAAGCTGGGAAGTTTGTTTTGGCTTTTCCTCGACTTGAGAAGTAGATTTTTTAACATAACGTCTATTAAATATTTCTGAAGATTTTTGATAATCTGCAAGAGCGCCTTGATAATCATTAGTCAGAGTGCGAGCTATGGCACGATTTGTGTAGGCACTGAAATTATCAGGATCAATCAAAATAGCTGTACTTGATACTTTTATAGCTGATTGATAGTCTTTTAAAGCATTAAAAATATTTGCCTGAATAGAATACCCATAACTATTGTTAGGATCAAGACGAATAGCTTGTTTAGAAGATTCTAATGCCGCTTCATAGTTTCCTAACTTTAGATAAGCCATACCTTGATGAGCATGAGTAATAGCATAGTTAGGATTAAGACGCATAGCGCGATTAAAATCCTCAAGGGCTGCTTGATTATTTTGTAACGAAATCTGAGTCCAGCCACGATTAAGATAACCATCCAAATAATTAGGATCAATAGCAATAACTTGGTTAAAATCTACAAGAGCTTCTGAATATTTTCTTAACCATGTGTAGACATATCCCCGTTTAAAGTAAGCTTCTGAATATTTAGGGTCAAGCTTGATTGCTTGATTAAAATCTTCCACCGATTCTTGATAATTATATTGATCAAGTTTAGTAATACCCCTAGCATAAAAGTCTCTTGCTGACTGAGGATTACTTAAACGAGTAGCAGGAGGTTCATTCGTAGAACTCTGATTTTTTTGAATCGGAGTATTTTTAATACTTGGTTCACTTATAGCTAAAAAAGTATTAACAGGAATCCCCGCATTAAATCCTGTCTTCTGAGTCACGATTTCTCCTGTTTCTGTTTTATTCTTGGCTGATGTATCAGCTAATCCATGAATTGCCACAACTCTACCAATAATATCAAACACAGGACCACCACTATTACCAGTTACAGTTCTGGCATCGTAAATCAAACCATAGCCATTAATAGGACTATTATTCCGAGAAACAACTATTCCCTTGGTAAAAGCAAAGTCTCTGGCAGATCCAACTTTACCAAATACGGCTGGAAACCCACCAACAAAGATATCCGTACCCTCTACCATCTCATCAGAATTGCCTAAAGTAGCAATGGGATAATCTTCTGTAGCCACAAAAGTAGCTAAAGCTAAATCTGGGTCGTTTCTACCCTTCTGCAACACTTTGATATCTTTAACAGCATAATCTTTCCCTGTATTTGTCCGAATAGAATAAGTAATGTCTTTAGCGCAAACAATTTCTCCCGGTCTGTCTAACACATCACACACCACATGATTAGCTGTAAGTACGGTATAAGTATTACCTTGTCTAGCAATAATTACACCTGAACCTCCAGGAGTAATATCACCCTCTGCATTAATTTGGACTGAGGTGTTTTTGGCAATTTGGGCAATCTTTTGAAGACTGATAGGATCAGCAGCAGGTGTTGGGATAGAAATGACAATAGCTGCCACTATTGCCGTAGTCAAAACTGGATAATTTACCCTAGTAAAATATAAACTCATATGCTTAATTATTTTTGTAAATTCTGGTAATGACAGGAATTCGGTTTAATTTCTGTATCTCTGGCAGGAGACGTAAGCAGGTTGGCGTTCAAAATTGCCCTTGTCGTTATGACAATTTTTAACATCAACCCACTTATAGCAACTTCAATTAATAATTACAAGCCACTAGATTTATTTTCAACAGCAGGTTTTCTTGTAGTTTGCCGAAGTGAGCGATTGACATTGTTTGTGAGTAAATCGCTCAATCTAACCTTTACACGACCTTGTGTTTCCCGAATTACACCAGCGCTAGAACCTTTACGACTGATTTGGATGATTTGGGCAAGAATTTGGTCTGCTTTCTTGGCATTTTCGGGTTTGAGGGTAAACAGAGTATTGCGTCCATTACAACCAGTATCATTTGCAGAAACTACGCAAATGACAGTGTTGTTATTAACTCGACCGTTCATCAATACAACATCTTTGAGGCTACCCCCACTTTCAGCTACGGCCGCATTTAATTTCGGTGTGACGATTTGGCAACGACTTTGAGGAGTAAATTTCTGACCAAAGTATTTTGAAGATGCTGAAGTCCAGATAATTACAGGGATTGGCTCTCCACCAGGTCGCTGACCCACTGTAGCCACGTTACCATCACCTTGGGATACACAGGTAAATTGAGTTCCAGTGTTGGCTTCCTCCGATGGGTCTACATCTGCCACCGGACTACTGTTGCTATTATTGACTTTGTTGTTGCCATTATCTACTGGTGGTAAGGCTTGAACTGAAGATCCCAAGGCAACAATGCTGGATATGGCTAAGGTAGTAACTAAAATTGCTGTCTTCAATTGATGTTTCATAAAACCTCGTAAATTTTAAAAGTGAACTACCTACACTGACCTGACGGTACAGTGTAGGCTTCCCAATTCAATGGGGACTGCCTCGGACTTCATGGATTTTTTACGTCCCGAAGACTTTGGTCTTACATCCCCTCCAAG
>NZ_VIKY01000262.1:0-4643 GCF_009711925.1 Dolichospermum sp. UHCC 0352
CCAAATGCTTCGCCCGTACAGTTGTCAGTTGTCAGGCAAGAATTTTTAACCATTACCACCATTACCTATTATCCATTACCTATTACCAAAATTGATATATCCTATAGTCTCCACAATTCACTATCCTTTTTCTTACCCAGATTAATTCTAAAAATACTATCACCTACTACGATGATTCGATTGCAAAAATTTAAACAACTGGTTTGTTGGGCATTACTAGGCTTATTTACTAGTTGGCTAGTTAGCTGCGGCACAGGTAATGTTGGCAATAATCCCAAACCTGCTAAAACTGGAGTTGCCACGATTGAGTTTTGGACAATGCAACTCCAACCGCAATTTACCAACTACTTTCAAAGTCTAATTACGACTTTTGAATCACAAAACCCAAGTATAAAAGTTAAATGGGTAGATGTGCCTTGGTCGGCAATGGAGAATAAGATTTTAACAGCAGTCTCAGCAAAAATGCCACCAGATGTTGTTAACCTTAATCCCGACTTTGCTTCCCAACTTGCGGGTAAGAATGCTTGGTTAGATTTGGATGCCAAAATTCCCAGTCAAGTCCGTTCCACGTATTTGCCAAATATTTGGCAAGCAAGTAGCCTCAATGATAAGAGTTTTGGCATTCCTTGGTATCTCACCACGCGACTAACTATTTATAACACTGATTTACTAAAACAAGCAGGTATTACGAAACCTCCTGCCACTTATGCAGAATTAGGGCAAGCAGCGCAACAAATTAAAGATAAAACTGGTAAGTATGCTTTCTTCGCTACCTTTGTTCCCCAAGACTCTGGTGAGGTGTTGGAATCCTTGGTACAAATGGGTGTCACCCTAGTTAATGCTGAAGGTAAAGCTGGTTTTAATACGGATAAAGGAAAAGCTGCTTTTCAATACTGGGTAGATTTGTATAAAAAAGGTTTGTTACCAAAAGAATCTTTAACCCAAGGGCATCGTCATGCCATAGATTTATACCAATCTGGAGAAACGGCTTTTTTAGCTTCTGGGCCTGAGTTTCTGAAAACCATTGCTAATAACGCCCCCAAGGTTGCCCAAGCTTCCGCAATTGCCCCACAAATTACGGGTGATACAGGTAAGAAAAATGTTGCTGTCATGAATATCGTAATTCCTCGTGATAGTAAATATCCTGATGAAGCTGTTAAATTTGCTTTATTTGTTACGAATGACGAAAACCAATTAGCCTTTGCTAAAGCTGCTAACGTCCTACCTTCGACAATTAAGGCTTTGTCGGATACTTACTTTAAGGAAGTTCCCGCTAATGCTACGACAGCGGAAAAGGGGCGGGTAATTAGTGCGACACAATTAAAACAGGCTGAGGTATTAACCCCCAAACTCAAAGATTTTAAAGTTTTGCAAAAATCAATTTACGAAAATTTACAAGCGGCAATGTTAGGACAAAAAACTGTAGATAAAGCTGTGGAAGATGCTGCCCAGCAGTGGGATAATCGGTAATCGGTAATTCTCAGAATCAGGATAACCAGGATTAAAGGATTTACAGGATGTTATTGTTGATGAGACTATTGGAAATAGGGATTTTTTAATGATAGAAAATATCAATCAAAAAATTCATAAATTACAATCCTGTACATCCTCAAATCCTGGAAATCCTGATTCTGACAAAAAAATCGCTTACTTTCTTTTTTTAAATTCCATTTGCCAAAAAATAACCAATTAAATACAAAGAACCACATAATACAACTTGATTATCTGTAGCAATAAAAGCAGCGTCTAAGGCTGACAATACATCTGAATAGGTGTGACAAAAATTCAAATCTGGACAAATTGATGTTGCTAACTTAGCTAATTCTGCTAAATCTGCTGAATTACTATCGGGTACTGGAACTAAATATAATTGATCTCCTGGTTTAAGAAGTTCATGAAAAATCTCACCATGATCTTTAGTGGTTAACATTCCCATTACCCAAGTTATATTTTTGGTGTTGAGACTATCTACATAATTACGTAAAACGGTTGCTGAAGCTGGGTTGTGTGCGCCGTCAATGAGGAGTTTATGACTTTTCCAAGTTATCCATTGCATTCTCCCTGGCCACTTGGTTTTAGCCATTCCTTGAATAATAGCTTCTTCAGAAATTTGCCAATTTTGTTTTTGCAATATTTCCAAAGCTGCTAATGCTAAAGCTGAATTATGTAATTGAATTTGTCCCTGTAATGGTAATGGATATTTTATAAATTCAGAACTTTCTATTTTTTGATATTCTGCCCAATTTTGATTAATTTGTCGAGATGGTTGCGGGGTAAAAATTGGGCATTGTAATTCTAGAATACGCGATTGCACGACTTTCTCGGCATCGGCTGGCAATGAACCCATAACCACAGGACATCCTGGTTTGATAATTCCCGCTTTTTCTTTGGCAATATGGGCTAAAGTGGGTCCAAGTTGTTGCCAATGTTCTCGACTAATAGAAGTAATAACTGTTATCAAAGGATTATCACAGACATTGGTGGCATCTAAACGCCCTCCTAATCCTACTTCAATGATGGCAATATCAACTTGTTTCTGGGCAAAATATAACCAAGCCGCAGCGGTAATTACTTCAAATTGGGTAGGTGATTCTTCCTTTGGGTTAATAGCTGCTTGAACTTGCAGTATTAATTCACACAGTTTATTATCATCAATTGGTTGTTCGTTAACACAGATTCTTTCTGTCCAATCAACCAAGTGGGGAGAGGTGTAGCGTCCGGTTTTATAACCAGCCTCAGTAAGTACCGCAGACAGGTAAGCACAAACAGAACCTTTTCCGTTAGTCCCAGCGACATGAATAATTGGTACTTGGTGATGGGGATTTCCCAGCTTTGCCAATAAATCGACAATCCGGGATAACCCCAAATTCACACCAAAATGCTGAAAAGGTCGGAGTAAAGAATCTACGTTCATGGTGATTAGTGATTGGTATTTTGGATAAATAACTTCCCTGTTCCCTATTACCCATTACCAATCACCTATTACCCATTACCTAAAATTATGCTTCTCTGTTCAAAAAGTTTTGGACTTGTCTAAGAGCAGCAGCACCGATATTGAAAACAGCCCAACCAGCAGCGATCGCTATTGGTGCTAAAACAATTAATACACGATTATCAATGTCCATATCTAGAAGTCCTCTGTAAATTAAAAAATCTTAAGTTTTATCAACAGTTCTCAACTTTTATTGTGATCTGAAGTGGGGAATTTTTTCAAGCTTATATGTAAAGTTTGATTAAAAGTCAGGGAAAAGGTGACAGGTGACAGGTTACAGGGAGCAGGTAAGAAGTTTATTCCAATGACCAATGACCAATGACCAATCACCAATGACCAATCACCAATCACCAATCACCAATCACCCATTAGCAGCATGAAGCAGGGCTAATTGATAGTATTTTTCAGCGTGTTCTATGAGTTCGGTGATTTCTGTGTCTGAGAGTTGACGGACTACTTTACCGGGAACACCCATGACTAGAGAACCGGGAGGGACATTTTTAGTGACTACTGCACCTGCGCCGATAATGCTGCCTGTACCGACCCTTACACCATTTAGGATAATAGCACCAATACCAATTAAACTACCACTTTCAATGTGAGCAGAATGTACCACAGCGCGATGGCCGACAGTGACATGATCTTCTAAGATTGTGGGTACGCCTGGATCACCATGGAGAATTGCGCCGTCTTGGATATTTGTACATTCGCCAATTTCAATTCGTTCTACATCACCTCTAACCACAGATCCATACCAAACGCTGGCTCTGGCTGCTATGCTTACAGAACCAATGATTACAGCGTTGGCTGCCACAAAAGCAGCTTGAGAAAATTCAGCAGATTTCCAGTCACAAGAGATAGACACGATAGAATATGGATATGGTACCCAGGAACACTGGAGAAACTCCAACCTTTAGGGCTGGTTGCCAAACCAGAATATCACAGCGTTGGACTTCTATCATCAGACGGTTGTGAAACTTGTTCTCAGGCACTATCTTCATTTTTATGTAGCAGTGAGCAAGTTATCTAAAGTAGTGGAGCAGGAGTGTAATCTTAAACCTACTGGTGCTGGCAAAAAACAATACTATGTTTATACGCACTTCATGATAAATCCAGGCTTTCAGTACCCGATATTTGGCCCTGAAATACAGTGTCCTCACTGTCGCCAAATTATTTCGGCTTTAACATTGACGGATACTTATCTATGTCCTCGTCATGGCGCATTTGAAGCTGAACCCAAAACTGGGGAGTTAGTCCATTTACAGTCTGGTCGTCATTGGCGCAGATGGGATGGTGAATGGTATCGTCAACATACTCATCCTGATGGGATTCGGTTTGAAATTCACGAAGCTTTAGACAAGCTTTATACTCAAGGTTATCGGGCTACGAGGATAATTGTCGCTAACCGTTATCAGGAGTTAATGAGTGGCTATTTGGAACGGAGTACACCTTGGCGTTCTGGACAAGGGGAAGTTGCTACGGGGGCGCGGTTATATGGTTTACCTGTAGAGTTTAGCCCTGATTCAGCCACAGAACCTTGCTGGGAAGTGATTAACTTTGATTTGGATAAAGAACCTGGTGTACCAGTGCGTTACCCATATTTCCGGTTGTTTGAGTAATAGTCAGTGGTCAGTGGTCAGTAGGGGCGAAG
>NZ_VIKY01000263.1:0-65116 GCF_009711925.1 Dolichospermum sp. UHCC 0352
TATTTTATAATTGCTGAAATGCTTTTTACATATACATTTTCGCAGTTTTTGACCCCTTTTTTTCTTTTCTTTGTGAGAAATCCGGGATCAGGGGGTTACTTCGTTCCCAATTCTTTATTGAGCCGATACTTCCAAATCTCGAATGGCAGGGTATTGAGAGCTAATAAATACTGTCGCTAATAGAAGAAATCCTATGATTACAAATAATAGTCCAATACCACGACCAGGACCAGACCCAATTATTTGGCCTAATAGTAATCCAGCCCCAGGTCCGTCAAAAGACATGAGTGGCTCAAAAACATAATCAGCAAGCGGTCCAGCAATAATCGCAGCAAGCGGTACAACCGTTACCCATATCGCTCCAGTTAAGGCAAATACTCTTCCCTGTAACGATTCAGGAACTATTGTCTGTAAGATAACTTGCACTGATCCACTGATAAAAGGTGTAGTCAGGAAGAAAAGTAAAGTAGCAATAGCAATTTGAATGATAGAAGGGCGTAAACCAGCAAGAATTATGCACAACCCACTCAGCGACATAGAGATGAGAATAGGATTGATCAAGTTCTGCCAATTTTTCTTCCATGTACTCATTACTATAGAACTGATTAACATCCCCATACCGCTAACAAATACTATCTGTCCTAAACCAGATGGACTGGTTAAAGAAAGAATTAGTGGAAAGCTTAGTACACTCATTAAACCGATAAAAAATTGGTAAATGGTGAATAGAATCAGAAAGCTAAGTAATCCAGGATGCTCTGTTAGATAAGTCCAACCGCTTAGTGCTTCTTGCCAAAATGAAGAAGATGGATTGTCCCGCTTCCCATCAGCAGCATGATTTAACTGAGGGAATCGTACCAATACAAGGGGAACAAGAGCAACTAACACAGTTACAAAGTTGATGATAAGAATATCTCTTGGCTTCAGAATACCCAGCAAAATACCTCCGAGTAAAGGTCCAATAAGTTGCTGAATGCCCGTTCCTAGTTGAATTATTCCATTTACCCGTGTTAAATCATCTTTAGGCACTAGAGAGGTAATAGAAGCTTGATAAGCAGATGAATGGAAGGCACCAATGATGGAAGTAAAAATATTTCTGAGATAGATGTGCCAAATCTCTAATTGACCAATACTTATTAGCACTATCAACATCAGAGTAAACAGTCCTTGACAGACACCACTAATTATCATGATCAAGCGACGATCCCAACGATCAACTAATATGCCTGTTATAGGCGAAACAATAATGATTGGTATTGTACAAGCAACGGTAAGGAAAGCAAATTGGGTGGTAGAGCGAGTTTCCTGAAAAATTGAGATATCCAGAGCAAACCCGGTCATGGAAACACCAATTAAAGAAATTAGTTGTCCTAACCAAATAAATGTAAAAGTCTGCATTTTTTATTTATAAAACCTACTGCACATAAATCTAGATGAGACTAGCATAACAAGCTACAAGCTAGTTATCTAAAATCTTCACAATTTCAGCTACTAAATTTCTGACATCAGGTTCTTTGAGCATGGTCTGATGTTCACCTGTTACGCAAGAAACACGCACTTTTTCACAGGTTAATTTTCCCCAACCAACTGTAGGATCATTTGGAAACTGTTCTGCTAAGGATGCAGTTTTAAAGACTGTAATAGGAGATTTCACAGGCTGTGGTTGATAAATTAGACTAGCTTGTAAATTAGCTTTATAAACGTTAATTAAACCTGCAATTAAATTCCGTCCTGAGTCTGGTGGGATAACTTCATGATGCTGCAAAGTTTGTAGCACATATTCAAATTGGGATTCTTGATCTAAAGTTGCTAGTTCTTCATAGGCAATATTGATGGTTTTTTGAAAATGCAATCCTATTTGTTCAACAATAAAGCAAAGAATACCAGCATCATCTTCAAGGGAAGCTGTAATTTCATCAGTTGCTAAAGGTGGATGGGTATCCATAATTAATAGATGTGCAATTTGTTCTCCTCCAGTTTCTAATTGAGCAGCCATTTCAAAAGCAATTAATCCTCCTAGTGAGTGACCACCTAATAAATAAGGTCCAAAAGGCTGTATTTCTCGAATAGCACTAATATAACTAGTTGCCATTGCTTCGATAGTATCTAAAGGCGGTTGTTTACCATCTAAACCACGTGCTTGAATTGCATAAATAGGACGTTGTTTATCCAGTTCCTTAGCTAATTTTTCGGCTAATACTGAATAGGATAAACCATAACCACCTGCTTGGTGAATGAGAAATAAGAGAGGTAAATTACCTTTAGTTTGCAAAGGAATGAGAACATCTAAATTACTGCTGGGTTTTTCCTGCTCCAGTAAGGTGGCAATTTTTTCTATTGTGCCTTCTCGGAATAAGGAAACAACTGGTAAATTACATTTTAATTTTTGTTCAATGGCAGCTATTAATCTAATGGCTAAGAGAGAATGACCACCTAAATCAAAGAAGTTTTCAGTTACACCTATAGGACTGACTTTTAATATTTCTTCCCATATTTCCACCAACTTATATTCTAAAGGTGTGCGGGGTGAAATTTGTTGATCAGAGTCAATATTTCTGTCTACACTTAGGGTAGATAGGGCTTTCCGATCAACTTTACCATTAGGTGTTAAAGGTAGATGATCTAAAATCACAAAATTACTGGGTATCATGTAATCAGGTAATTTTGCTTTTAAGAAATCGCGCCATATACCTGAAGAGATTAATGGCTGTTGCTGAGTAACAATATAGGCAATGAGACAGTTACTACCAAATGAATCTGTAGAAGTAATCACCACAGAATTAAGTACATCTGGATGTTGACTTAATGCTGTTTCAATTTCTCCCAATTCAATGCGGAAACCGCGTATTTTTACTTGATGATCAATCCGTCCTAAAAATTCGATGTTACCGTCAGGAAGATAACGAACTAAGTCACCTGTTTTATAGAGACGCGCACCTGGTTGATGACTAAAAGGATGAGGAATAAATTTATCATTATTTAATTCTGGACGATGGAAATAACCCCTCGCTAGTCCAAGACCCCCAATGTGTAGTTCTCCTGGAACACCAATAGGAACTGGTTGCAAATGGGAGTCAAGAATATAAATTTGAGTGTTAGCAATTGGGCGACCAATAGGAACTATTTGTTGGTTAATTTCATTCTTACAAGTCCAGAATGTGGCATCAATACAAGCCTCGGTAGGTCCATAGAAATTGTGTAAGTTCACGTTTAGTTTACTTAACAACCTCTGTTCCAGAACCACCGACAAAGGTTCACCCCCACAGAATATATGTTTTAAAGATTTACAAGCCTCAATTCCCCCCTGTTCTAACAGCATTTGTAGTAAAGATGGAACGAGTTGCACAATAGTTACTTGTTGCTCAGATATCAGTTTTAAGAGGTAAACACTGTCTTGATGACCGCCTTTTTCCGCAACTATTAACTGTCCTCCTGTTAATAAAGGCGCGTAAAATTCCCAAACTGAAGCATCGAAACTAAAGGGAGTTTTTTGTAATACTTTATCTGTTTCTTGGAAAGAGAAAGTTGCTTGCATCCATAACATATGATTACAGATAGCATGGTGTGGTATCATCACTCCTTTTGGTTTGCCACTTGAACCTGATGTGTAAATTAGATAGGCTAAATTTTCACAGACTACATGACTAGAAAAGTTTTCTGTACTTTCTTGAGCAATAATTTCCCATTCAGTATCTAAGCAAATAATTTTGTTAATTGCTGGGATATTTAAATTTTCCAGCAGTTCTTGTTGAGTTAATAATATTGATATTTGAGCATCTTCTAACATAAAATTTAGACGCTCTTGCGGATAGTTTGGATCAATGGGAACATAAGCACCACCAGCTTTCAGAATCCCTAGTAAACCAATTACCATTTCTAAAGAACGTTCAATACAGATTCCTACTAATACATCTGGTTTTACCTCTAAAGATTGTAAACAATGAGCTAATTGATTTGCCCGTTGATTTAACTCTTGATAACTAAGAGTTTGGTTTTTAAACACCATTGCAACTGCATTTGGTGTTTTCTCAACCTGTAATTCAAATAATTGGTGAAGGCATTTATCTTGGGGATAATTAACTTGCGTTTGATTCCATTGAACCAATAATTGATTTTGCTCATTTGGTGTAAGTATATATAACTCGTTAATTCGCTGTTCGGGTTGGGTAACAATACTATCTAATAAAGTTTGGAAATGTCCGATCATTCTGTTAATTGTTGCTACATTAAATAAATCGGTTCTATATTCCCATGTTCCCTCAATTCCTTGTTGGGTTTCTGTCATCAACAAAGTTAAATCAAACTTGGAAACCGCTTGTTCTAATTTCCAGGGAGTTAGTTGTAAATTGGGTAATTCTAATTTACCCATTGGTGTATTTTGCAGGACAAACATCACCTGAAATAAGGGATGATGGCTCAAATTTCTTTCGGGATGTAGTTCTTCGACAATTCTTTCAAAAGGTACATCCTGGTAAGCGTAAGCTTGTAAGGTTTCTTCTTTAATTCTGGAGAGTAAATTGATAAAATTAGGATTACCGCTTAAATCATTTCTAATCACTAAAGTATTGACAAAAAAGCCAATTAAATCTTCAACTTGTTTACGATTACGGTTAGCAATTGGTGTCCCAATTAATAAATCCTCTTGCCCTGAATAACGCATTAATAAGATGCTAAATACCCCTAATAATCCCATGAATAAGGTAGCACCTTGAGATTCACATAATTTTTGCAACTTCTCACTTGTTTGTTTATTAATGGTAAAGGATACTGCACTACCTTGATGACTAACAACTGGGGGACGAGGATAATCTGTTGGTAATTGTAAAACCTCAGTTGCACCAGCTAATTTTTGTTTCCAGTAAGCTAATTGTGCAGGTAATTGTGTTTGCTCAAAAGTTGTCCGTTGCCAATTAGCAAAGTCAGCATATTGTATAGATAAAGGAGATAAAGATTTGATATTATCCTGACAGAGTGCAGTATAAGATAAGGATAATTCCTTAATCATTAATCCCAAAGACCAAGCATCAGAAATGATATGATGTATTACTAAAACAAATATATAAACGTCTTCAGATAACTGATAGAGATGGACACGCAATAAAGGCAGTTTACGCAAATTAAAAGGAGAAATGATGACTTCTTTAACGGCATTTTTCAGTGTTTCTTGTTGGGTTTGAGAGTCTAAATGACTAAGATTTGTTACTGTTAACGGCACTTCTAAAAATTCATGAATTACTTGGATTGGTACACCGTCTTGACTATCAAAGGTTGTACGTAATACTTCATGACGTTGAATAATGATTTGCAAACTTTGATGTAATGCTTCTTGGTTTAAATTGCCATCTAAACGGAAAGCAACAGAGATATTATAAGCAGGAGTATTGGGTTCTAATAAATCTAAAAACCACAGTCGAGATTGAGAGAAAGAAAGTGGTAAATTTTCTCGGTGAGTTAGATGAGATATAATATCTTGAGGTGTATTTGTAGAATTACTCACTAGAGATAAACTATCAATTTCATCTGCTAAACCACCAATAGTGGAATATTCAAAAACCGCACGTAAAGGCAAAGCTAAACTAAATTCTTCTCTAATTCTAGAAACTAATTTAGTGGCTAAAAGTGAATGTCCACCTAAATGGAAGAAATCCTCTGTAATACCAATATTATCAATTCCTAAAACATCAATCCAGATTTGAGATAATTTCTTTTCTGTTGAAGTTGTGGCTGGAATAAAAGCTTGTTTACTAATAGTTAAATCTCGCTCTGGTATAGGTAAAGCACGTCTATCTAGTTTACCACTGGGAGTCATGGGGAAACTGTCTAACATCACAAAAGCAGATGGACGCATATATTCTGGTAATTTTTCCCGCACCTGTTTTTTTAGCTGGGAAATTAAGGATTTGGCAAAACGTCCTTTAAGTGGATTAATCCAGTAAGATTGATTACTTTCAGTGGATATTTTACTGCTAATTGGCATTACTGGTGCAAGACGTTTTCCTTCTGTTGTGGGATAGAAACAAACATCAAAATAATCAGGCTTTGTTAGTGAATAACTAATAGTTACTTGACAACCAATTTCTTGAGCAACTGCATATAAATCTGCTGGATCAATTGCTTTTTTGATATCAATATTTTCAATAACTTGCTTTAATTCAGCAATGGTATTTTCACTATTATTCTCTGATATCCATTGACAAATGGCAACATCTTTAATTAACCGAGAATGGGGTATATTACACCAACCAATTGTACCCACTTTGATAATTTGCTGTTTTAAATCTTCTAATTGTAAATTTGCTGTTTCCCAATCTTGCCAAATAACTTTTATTGGTTGATTTGCTGATGTACCTAATTTATCTAAAACGACATCATAACGATATTTAGTAAGTTCATTATCGCTATTTTCGGCTTTGAGTTGAATTTCTACTGCTGTTAAATCGGGGAATACTTCTGTTAAATTAACAAAGAAAAGCGGATCAATTACTAACTCGTTTTCTGTTTTGGCTATGCGCCTAATTTGGGTATTAAAGGTTTCTTTATCTGTATTATCATTAGCTTGAAAATAGGCAACACTGGCATGAAAATAATTTAAAAGTGATAAATTCCGATTATCACCAATAAATAAACTTCCTCCTGGTGCTAGTATTCGTAAAGCACCTGTAATTACTTGCTGTAAATACTCAATAGAGGGAAAATATTGAGCAACAGAATTAATCACAATGCTATCGAAATAATTTTCAGGAATTTCTGAAAAGTCAGTGGCTTCTCTAGTTAATAAATTGATATGATTCCAGGAGCGATTTTGGAGAATATTTGTCAAGCGAATAATTGCAGCTTGGGAAAAATCTGTTCCCCAATAAGATTCTACTTGATCAGCAATATTTAATAATATCATCCCTGTACCGCAACCAATTTCTAAAACTCTTTGGGGTTTTAGAGCTTGAATTCGTGTTAAGGTATTATTTAACCATTGACGCATTTCTTCAGCAGGAATAGGTTGATTGTCGTAACTACTATTCCAACCGATAATATTAAATGATTCGTTAGTTTCTGTTTCAGTCAGATGATAGGTGTCGTTAAAAGTATATTGCCATTCTTCGGTTTGTTCTCTTATCAAAGTTTCCGAGTCGAAAATTTGATTTTTAGGAACAATATAAGCCTCTATTCGTACATCTTCTTCAGCTTCTTCTCTGACAATGACTAAGGCATCACGTACTTCTGGATGATGCTTAATAACTGCTTCAATTTCACCTAATTCAATGCGGAAACCACGAACTTTTACTTGATGATCGTTTCTTCCTATATATTCAATTTCACCGTTATCAAGAAAGCGAGCTAAATCACCAGTTTTGTAGAGACGTTCTGGTTTTGAATTATTAAATGGATTGGGAATCATCCTCTCTGCGGTTAATTGTGGACGATTAAAATAACCGCGAGTTACACCTGCACCACCAACATACATTTCCCCAACTACGCCAATGGGAACGGGTTGACAATGACGATCTAAAATATATAAGGAAAGATCAGGAATTGGTTTACCAATTAAACTTCCTAACCGTTGTTTAACATCTTTTAAATAAATCGGACGGTAAGTAACGTGAACTGTGGTTTCTGTAATTCCGTACATATTTACGAGTAAGGGAAATTGATCATCATGACGTTCAAACCAAGGTTCTAAACTTGCTAAATCGAGGGCTTCACCTCCAAAAATAACATAACGTAATTCTATTTCTGCTTCTCGACAAAGTATTGATTCTGCTTGAATTAATTGCCGAAAAGCTGAGGGTGTTTGGTTTAAAACTGTGACTTTAGAATCACATAATAAGTTATAAAATTCTTCAGGTGAACGACTAACTAGATACGGAACAATTACTAAATGACCACCAAAGAAAATAGCACCCCAAATTTCCCAAACTGAGAAATCAAAAGCGCAGGAATGAAAGAGTGTCCAAACATCTTTGGCGTTAAAGTTAAACCATTTTTCAGTTGCTAACATTAACCGCACAACATGACGATGACTGACAACAACTCCTTTGGGTTTTCCTGTAGAACCGGAGGTATAAATAATGTAGGCGGCGTTATCTGGAAAGACTAATATTTCTGGATCTGTTGTTGGCGCTTGTGCCAGTTCAGTTTGACAGTTATCAATAAATATAATTTTAGCTGAATGGGGTGGTATTTGTGTTTCAAATTGAGTATGTGTGAGTAAAACTGTAACTTGACTATCCTCTAACATATAGGCTATGCGATCGCTCGGATAGTCAGGATCAAAGGGAACATAAACACCCCCAGCTTTCAAAATAGCCAAAATAGCCACTATCAAATCTAAGGAACGGGACAACCATAGTCCCACTCTTGCTTCTGGTATCACTCCAGCACTAATTAAATAATGTGCTAATTGGTTAGCGCGATGATTTACTTCTGAGTAAGTGAGGTTCTCATTTTCAAATATCAATGCTATTTGTTGAGGACGTAATTTTGCTTGTTGAGTAAAAATTTCATGCAAACAAAACTGCACAGGAAAAGTTTGGGAAGGTTGATTTGGTGCTAAAACAGCTAATTCTTCTGTTCGTAAAAGAGGTACACGACTGACTGGGGTATCTGGTTGGGAGATTAAATTTTCTAGGAGTTGGCAAAAATGACGGGCAAATCTTTCTACTGTTTCTCTTTTAAATAAATCTATGTTGTAGGATAAAACTCCATTTAACCTATCTTCACTTTCAGTAATGAACAATTCTAAATCAAAACGAGCCGCTTCTTGATTTGCTAAAATGGAAACTTCTAAATCACCTGTGCTAAATTCTGGTTTGGGTGCATTTAATAAAGTAAAGGCAATTTGGAATAAAGGATTGCGACTGGTATCTCTTTCTAAATCTAATCTTTCTACTAAAGTTTCAAAGGGAACTTCTGTATGTTCAAAACCCGTCAAAATTGTTGTTTTAACTCTATTTAATAGAGTTTTGAAACTAGGTTCATCAGCTAAATTACTGCGAATTACTAACATATTCACGAAAAACCCAATCAGTTTTTCTGCATCCATTCCCGGACGGTTAGCAATGGAAGTTCCTACAGGTATATCGTCTTGTCCTGTGTAACGTGATAATAGCACTTGAAAAGCAGCCATCAAGGTCATAAATAGGGTTGTCCCCTCTTTTTGACTCAAGGTACGAATGGCTGTAGTTAGATGATTTGATAGTTCAAATTTAACTAAATCTCCGCGAAATGTTTGTAAACGGGGTCTAGAAAAATCAGTGGGAAATTGTAAAATTGGTAATTCTGCTAATTGCTTCTCCCAATAATTGAGACTATTTTCTAAATGAGAATTATGAGATTTTTCTTTTTGCCATAGGGCATAATCAGTATATTGAAATTTTAATTCAGGAAGTGTGATTTGCTCTCCTGAAATGGCTAATTGATAAAGCAGAGCTATTTCTTGTAAAATCACACCAATAGACCAAGCATCAGCGATAATATGATGTAAAGTCAGGGTGAGAATATGTTGATTTGCTGCAAGTTGAAAAAGGCGAGCGCTGATTAATGGACCAGTTTGTAAGTCAAAGGTATAACTACTTTCAGCACCTGTTATGTTAGCAATTATTTGTGTAGGTTCAGTTATATTTTTACTCCAATCTTCTAATACCAGTTCAGTCAAAGGATGAGGATGGATTTTTTGCCAAGGTTCTCCATCAATATCTACAAATGTGCTGCGGAGGCTTTCATGTCGTTGTTGTAATTGTTGAAAAGCCTGTTGCAAAGCGGGGACATTCAATAATCCTTGGAGGCTAAAAACAGAACAAATATTATAAGCTGAGGATGTTGGTTCTAATTCATAGAGAAACCATAACCGTCTTTGCTGAAAGGAAGCAGGTGCTTGGGTAAGGTTAAGACGTGAAATTAATAAGTTATCCTTTTCTAATTCGATTCCTTCTTCTTCGAGGAGCAATTCTAAAAGATCAATATCTTCAGCTTCTGAATAGTTCATCATATTAATAATATATTAAAGTTACAAAGACCGAAAATTATACCAAATAGTTTTTTGCTGCTTGGAAATATAAACTCAAAGCTGACAGGATTTTCCTTTCTGTGATTAACTGATTAGCAGACATCATTGCTACTAAAGGAACTAATCTTTTTTCATAAAAAAATATGGCTTGATCAACTTGTTTTTTTTGCTCAGAATTTAATTTTTTTTTATCTTTCCACTTATTTATCAGGTTTTTAGCCTCTTTTCCAAAATCGCCTTGTCTATGTAATTGATTGATACTGTGTAAACGATATTGATGCAGTTTTTCTGCTACAAAATGAACTGAGCTTATTAAGGCAATTTGTACCAATAGATCTTGTATATATGCACCATTTTTTCCTAAATTTTCATCCCATCCTGATGTTTGTTCATAAATGCTACGACGGAAAACAGTACGTCCGTCTAATCCTCCTCCTAACCCAGATGCAATGGCTACTAAAGGTGTTTCAGGTGTATTGTATGGTAAAGTTTTTACACTGAACATGGAAGGAATCAATCTAGGACAATAAACAGTATCTATGGGTTTATCCTCTGCGTCAATATTATAGTAATCGCAGTAAGCTGCACCAACATCAAGGTGTGTATTTAGGTAGGTAATCATGACTTCTAGCATCTGCGGTTCTAAACAGTCATCCGCATCAAAAAATAGTAAGTATTGCGATTGTTCAGAACAGGACTTAAAGCCATTGTTCCGTGTAATGCACATACCATTATTAGACTGTCTAATTAACTTCAAACGTGGTTCTATTTCTGTATAGGATGCGACAATTCCGGCAGAATTATCCGTACTTCCATCATCTACAATAATATGATCCCAATCCGTGAGTGTTTGAGCGCGAACACTTTCTATCGCTTTACCAATAAATTTTTCGGCGTTGTAACAGGGAGTGATAATACTCACTTTTACCATAAAAAATTAGCTCCAGTAATAAACTGCATCATGCTGTTTAGCGAAGGAAAGAAAGCCACCAATGGTTATTCTGGTGCGATCGCCCAATGTTGGTACAATACAATGATAAAAACGACCACCATCGAAAAGCATCATATCTCCAACATTCGGCTTAAAAGTCATACTCCCATATTCTTGATCAAATAATGAATGTGATTTATAATACGAACGATTTATGTTGTCAAATGCTAACTCCTCACCGTCCCACTCCATTCCATAGACTACCAATTCCCCACCAGATTCGGGGAGAACTAAGGGAACGAAGAAACTTAGCTGGTCTGTGACATCAACCAAAGTTCTCAAATGCTCACTTTGAGGACTATTTAAAAAATCAGGCATAATCTTTACTCCAACACTATGTTTTTTAGGTTACGGTATTGACATTACCATATATTTCATATAATCATCTTCTTGTCAATCAAATGCTTCTAAAACCAATGATAGGTTCTTATTATGTGTTGTGGTAAAAAATAAAGTTTTGATTATCAAAGCATCATCAGATATTTTAAACAGTTCATTGATTTAAGGAACTAATACATTATGAATCAGATATTGCCATTATCAATCAATCAAAGAGAAATCTATATTGACCAAAGGATGTGGGCAGAAGGTTTTCATCTCAATATTGGTGCGACTGTAATTGTTTATGGCACTTTTAAACGGGAAGTTTTCAACTATGCCATGAATAAGATAATTGATTGTTATCCCGGTTTGCGGACACGAATTTATGAAGTTGAAGGTAAACCTTTACAGACCATAGCAAATCATGAAAATGCTAATATTCCTTTGATTGATTTTTCCATTCGGGAAAACAGCAAAGAACAGGCTGAAGAATATATAAATCAGGAATTTAAAAAACCTTTTAGTTTTGGTGAAAATGCCTCTTTGGTTGACTTTCAATTAATTCGAGTTCGAGAGGATTACCATATTATTTTCGCAAAATATCATCATGCTATTACTGATGGTTGGGGAACCGCTATTTTCTTTCGAGAGGTAATTAAAACTTACAATCAAATTATCCATGATGGTAAGGATAATCAAATAGAAAGAGATTGGGTAATTGCTGAATATATAGATGACGAAGCAGCATATTTAGAATCAAAGAATTTTCAGCGCGATCGCAATTATTGGCAGCAACGTTTAAGCGACATTTCCCCTAATATTTTCACCTCAATTAAACAACAAGAATTGCACGGACAACGACAATCTATTTACATTTCCCGTGAACAATATAACCGGGTTAGTCAACTTTGCCAAAACATCCAATCAAACGTATTTCATTTTATCCTGAGTTTGATTTCCATATATTTAACTAAACGCTATAGCAAGAAAGATTTAGTTGTAGGTTTGTCTCTCTTAAACCGGAATAAAAAAAGCTTTAAAGATGCCATTGGTTTATTTGTTAGCACCATTCCTTTTCGTGTGGATGTTAATGGTAATGAAACAATTCATGAGTTATTAAATAAGATTCGTTCTTTACTACGCCAAGATTATCGTCATCAACGCTTTCCTGTGGGAGAAATGAAGCGTATTTCTGGGTTTCAATCCAATAATAAAGAACATTTATTTGAAGTTTATCTTTCCTATGAAAGACATGATTACAATGAATATTTTGCCGATACTCAAACAAGTTGTATTCCTCTTTATAGTCAGCAGCAAAAAGTCCCTCTAATTATTTATGTGCGAGAATATGAAGAAAATAGCGATATTAAAATAGATTTTGATTATAACCTTTCTTATCTGGATGCAGAAACAGTTGAGCAGATAACTACAAATTTCCAAAATCTATTTACTGAAGCAGCAAATAATTTAGAAAGTACGATTTGTGATCTTGCCATTTCCTTGCCAGAAGCAAGAGATATTACTATTTCTCAACCCGAAATATTAATAAAAGACACCACGGAAACACTAATTTCTGCCTTTGTAAGTATTGCTCAAAAATATCCAGAAAAATCAGCAGTTCAATTTAATAAACATATTCTGAATTATACAGAATTGAATAGTCAAGCCAATCAGTTGGCACATTATTTACTTAGTCAAGGAGTAAAACCAGGGACAAGAATAGGAATATGTTTGGAACGTTCGGAACAGATAATTACTGCTATTTTGGCAATTCTCAAAACTGGATCAGCTTATGTTCCCCTTGATCCTAATTCTCCTGCTGTCCGTCGGCAATTAATTCTGGAAGATAGTGGCATTTTAGTATTAATTACAGAAGAAACACTACTATCAGAATTAACTGACGAAAAAATTACCGCTTTTACTCTCAAATCTATCGAATCTGAACTTATCCAGCAACCACAGACATCACCACAAATCACGGTAAAACCGGAATTTCCTGCCTATATTATTTACACTAGCGGTTCGACTGGAACTCCTAAAGGTTGTATTGTCACTCACAGTAACGCTATCCGGTTAATGCGTTCTACAGAACCCTGGTTTGGTTTTAATGAAAATGATATTTGGACGCTGTTTCATTCCTTTGCTTTTGACTTTTCTGTATGGGAATTGTGGGGTGCTTTATTATATGGTGGTAAGGTAATTATTGTTCCTTTTTGGTTAAGCCGCACACCAGAAACATTCCGAGAATTTCTCACCACAGAAGGAGTGACAGTCCTCAATCAAACCCCTTCAGCTTTTTATCAATTGATTCGCACTGATGAAGCTAGTGTGGGAGAATTAGCATTACGCTATGTAATATTTGGTGGTGAAGCTTTAGATTTACAAAGTTTGCAACCTTGGTTAGAAAAATATGGGGATAAAAAACCTCGTTTAGTGAATATGTACGGGATTACAGAAACTACCGTTCATGTTACTTATCGTCCTATTTCTCGTCAGGATTTAAAAGTAAAAGCGAGTGTAATTGGTAGAGAAATTCCTGATCTTTCGATCTACTTACTAGATGAAAAATTAGAACCGGTTGCTGATGGTATTCCTGGAGAAATTTATGTAGCTGGTGCAGGAGTGACAGGTGGTTATTTAAATCGTCCAGGATTAACAGCAGAAAGGTTTTTACCAAATCCCTTTGGTAGTGGAAGAATTTATCGCAGTGGTGATTTAGCGCAAAGATTAAGCAATGGAGATTTAGAGTATTTAGGGAGAATAGATCAACAAGTCAAAATTCGCGGTTTTCGGATTGAGTTGGGAGAGATTCAAGCAGCGTTAACATCTCATTTTCAAGTCCGAGAAGCGGTGGTTATTACTGATGAATGGGAAGAAGAAAAACGTCTAGTTGCTTATTATGTGCCTGGAGAATCTCAACTGCATGGAAATGAACTGCGTCAATATTTGAAGAATAAGTTGCCTGATTATATGGTTCCCGCAGCTTATGTAAGTGTGGATGTTTTTCCTTTGAATGTGAATGGTAAAATTGATGTTAAGGCTTTACCTACACCAGATTGGAATTTGTTAAGAGTAGAAGAGGATTATGTCGCTCCCCGCAATGCTGATGAAGAAAGTTTATGTGCTATTGTGGCGGAAACTTTGGGTTTGGAAAAGGTAGGTATTGATGATAATTTCTTTGAAATTGGTGGAGATTCAATTTTAGCTTTACAAGTGATTGCTAAAGCTAAAAAAGCTGGTTTTGGGATTTCAGCTAGAGAGTTATATGAATTTGCAACTGTGCGTTATTTGGCTACTAAAAAAGCAACAGGTACAATATCATCATCTAATATTAATCAAACTCCTGCAAGTAATTTAATTTCAGCAGCAGACAAACAGCTTTTACCGCAAGATGCTGAAGATGCTTATCCTCTTTCTAGTTTACAGGGAGGAATGCTTTATCACAGTGAATTACATCCTGATTCGGCAATTTTTCACCAAATTTTTACCTTTGATTTACATTTGAGTTATTCAGAATCAGCCTGGAAAAAGGCAATTCTTGATATTTGTTTAGCGAATCCAGTGTTAAGAAGTTCCTTTCATTGGACAGGATATAGCACTCCTATCCAAATTGTACATAAAGACGTTGAACTACCTTTAACTGTAGTTGATTTGCGAACTTTGAAAGCCAATGCACTTGCACAAATTGCTGCATGGATCGAATCTGAAAAAAACCGGGCTTTTGATATTAAGAAATCACCTCTGTTCCGTTTCCAAATTCATAGAGTATCAGATGAAGAACTCAGTTTTAGTTTTAGTTTTCATCATGTCATTCTAGATGGTTGGAGTGTGGCAACTTTACTAACGCAACTATTACAGCGTTATGTGCAGTATTTAGAATCGGAAACTTTGTTACCTTTGTCCATATCAGAGATTACTTACAAAGATTTTATTATTCAAGAACAAAATGCGATCGCTAATCAAGAAATTCGGCAATTTTGGCAACAACATCTCAGTAATTTACAAGTAACTACCCTCCCGCGTCTTCATACAGGAAGCACTGCCAAAGAATCTCAAAAACGCCAGTTAAAACGCCTATCAGTAACTATTAATGAGGAATTAGCCAATAATATTCGTAAACTCACAAAAAATATCGGTGTTCCCTTAAAAACAGCCCTTTTAGCTTTACATCTGCGGGTTCTCTCCTTTATCACTGGACAAAAAGAGGTGGTAACAGGTAACGTAATTAATGCCAGACCCGAAACTACTGATAGTGAAAATTTATTGGGTTTGTTTGTGAATACAGTACCCTTGCGCTTGGAATTAACTTCTGATAGTTGGATGGATTTGATACAGGCTGTTTTTCGTGCAGAGACAGAAATTCTTCCCTATCGTGACTTTCCTTTAGCGGAAATTCAGCGCCTCATTGACAAACGCCCCCTATTTGAAGTGGGATTTAATTATGTGCATTTTCACGTCTATGAAGCATTGCTAAATTTACCAGAAATTCAAGTTGACAAAATTGATATTTTTGAAGAAACGGATTTCCCTTTCTTGACAGAATTTTGTTTAGTACCAGGAAGTGCAGCTTTAGAACTGAATTTAATCTATGACATCCAACAATTTACAGATCCACAAGTTGAGCAATATAGCCAGTATTACCAAGCTGCCTTAGCGGAGATGGCGACTCATCCGCAAATATCATATCACAGGCGATCACTCATCTCTATCCCAGAACGGCAACAATTACTGCAAGCAGTCAACACCAACCCCCAAAACTTTTTATCTGCTGATACCATAGTTTCTGTCTTTAGTCAAGCAGCAATAAAATATACAAATAAAACTGCCCTAGTTCATCAACAAACCAGCCTCAGTTTTACAGAATTAGAAACCCGTGCCAATGGCCTCGCCCATTATCTGCAAACTCAAGGAGTCAAGCCGGAATGCTTGGTAGGTGTGTATTTAGAACGTTCAGAACAATTGGTGATTACCATTTTAGCGATTTTGAAAGCTGGTGCTGCTTATGTTCCCATTGATCCTAATTACCCAAGCGATCGCATAGAATTTTTGTTACAAGATAGTGGTATTATCTTCTTAATCACAGAAAAAGCCTTAATTTCCCAATTACCTGAATGTGAAAAAGAAATCCTCATCCTCGAAGATATTGTCACCCAGTTAAAACCGGAAAATTCTCAACCGCCAATAGTCCGTATATTACCAGATTGTCCAGCCTATGTAATTTATACTAGTGGTTCTACAGGCACGCCCAAAGGTTGTATAGTCACTCATAGTAACGTCATTCGCCTCCTCAAAGCTACCGCATCCTGGTTTGAGTTTAACAGTCAAGATGTCTGGACTTTATTTCACTCCTACGCCTTCGACTTCTCAGTATGGGAAATCTGGGGAGCTTTATTATATGGTGGTCAAGTGGTGGTAGTTCCTTATTGGACAAGTCGTTCACCAGCAGACTTTTTCCAACTGCTACAAACACACAAAGTTACAGTATTAAATCAAACACCTTCAGCCTTTAAACAATTAATCCCCATTGCCAAAGAAAAGCAAGAAAAGTTACCTTTGCGCTACGTAATTTTTGGTGGAGAAGCCTTAGAACTACCAAGTTTACAACCTTGGACGGAATTATATGGTGACGAACAACCAAAATTAATTAATATGTACGGTATCACCGAAACCACCGTTCACGTCACCTATAGACCGATTACTCAAGCAGATATAATCAGTAACCGCGGTAGCCTTATCGGTCAGCCTATTCCCGATTTACAACTTTATATCTTAGATGAGAACTTAGAACCTTCACCCTTATGCGTTCCAGGGGAAATTTATGTTGGTGGTGCTGGAGTGACTAGGGGATATTTGCATCAACCGCGCTTGAGTGCAGAAAGATTTATTCCCAACCCTTACAGCCAAATCCCTGGTAGTCGTTTATATCGTAGCGGTGACTTAGCTAGGCGTTTACCAGAGGGAGAAATAGAATATCTCGGACGTGCTGACCAGCAAATTAAAATACGTGGTTTCCGCATCGAACTAGGAGAAATTACTGGAGTTATTAATAGTCATCCTCAAGTTAAACAAGCATTAGTCATGGTGCAAAAAGCCGCAACTGGAGACAATCGCATAGTTGCCTATTTTACATCTGATACCGCACCACACCTGAAAACAGACCTACCAGAGTTTTTAAAGAGTAAACTACCCGATTACATGATACCAGCGGCCTTTGTGCCACTAGAAACCATACCCTTAACAGTTAACGGGAAAGTAGACCAACAAGCCTTACCTGCACCGGATTGGAATTGGACAAGTAAACCTTATATTGCCCCCAGAAATGACCAGGAAGCAACTATTTGTGACATCATGGCTTCCTTGTTAAAACTAGAACGGGTAGGAGTAAAAGATGATTTCTTTGAAATTGGTGGAGATTCCTTGTTAGTAACACAACTAGCCATGCGTCTGCGTCAAACATACAACAGCGAATTTCCCTTATCGGAGTTATTTAGTAATCGTACCCCAGAAGCGATCGCCAAGCTGACCGAAGGTATCCCTTTATCACCAGCAAATTCTCCCACAGCATCAACAACCACTGATATCCCCAAAGCCAACCGACAAAGACGTTCTGTCAACTTAAGTGATGATGGTACTTTAGTTAAAGACAATAGATAACAAGTCCTTGGACAAAATCAAATTTAATCTGTGTAATTTTGTTCTGTCATTATATAATCCAATCAATAAGATCAAGGAAATAAAAAACCATGAGTAACAACGAACAAAACGACGAAACTATCTATCTTGTAGTAGTCAATCATGAAGAACAATATTCAATTTGGCCTAAATGGAAACAGGAACTACCATTAGGGTGGAAATCTGTGGGTAAAGAAGGTATTAAAACTGAATGTTTGGCTTATATTGAAGAAGTATGGACGGATATGCGTCCTTTAAGTTTACGTAAAGCCATGCAATAATCATCAAATTAAACAAATACTAATCAGGGAATAGACTAATTACCAATTACCTATTCCCAATTACCCAACTAAATTTATGAGCAAAATTCCCAAAATCATCCATCAGATTTTCTTTCTAGGAGAAGCAGCAGTACCAGAAAAATATCGCCTTTATCATCAAACAGTTCTGCAAAATCATCCTCATTGGGAACATCAATTTTGGGATGAAGCCAAAGCCAGACAATTTATGGAAGCACATTATTCCTGGTTTCTACCAGTATTTGACGGTTATCCCCATGATATTCAACGTCGTGATGCTATTCGTTATTTTATCCTTTATCACTACGGAGGATTTTATCTGGATATGGATGTTGAATCCCTTAAACCACTTGATGATTTATTAGCAGATTTCGAGCTTGTATTATCAAAGTTAGTGGGGTTTAGTAATGCAATTATGGGTAGTATTCCCAATCATCCCCTGTGGCTGAAAGTATTTGAAGAATTAGAAAAACGTCAACATAATTTAGACAATAAAACTATGCCTATTTATGTTGGCTACAGTACCGGACCAATCATGTTAAATGATTGTGTAGTAGCAGGTAAATTTCATGAAAACCCTACAGTTCTTGTATGTCCAGGGTACATTTTTGAACCCGGTGCGCCAATGGAACTTAATGGTAAAATCTTCAAAAGTCGGCAGACATCAGAGACTTATACCATACACCACATGACTACTTCTTGGTTGCCTAAAAAACACCAAATAGCTAGAGTTTTATTCGGTATAATTTTAGAGCCATATTGGTTTTTCCGCTCTTTTGTACAAAGTAAAGTATAATTATTTCATATTGGCTATAGTCCTCATTATCTTCTTAACCCACTAAAATTTTATACCTTATATATTTTCTTCTTTTTTAATTAGCAAATCTTTATTACAAAAGAAAATTGATTCTAATTATAATCCCAATAATCCACAAATTTGGTCTTTAATAATTTTATTATTTTGCTTTTTTGTCATTGAGTGGCGATATTTTAACCAGCCTATAATATGGGGTTGGGGTGTTGCTAACAAAGAAGGTTTACCAATTTATTCTAGGGTATCTTTAGTTCTTTGCTCTTGGTTAGTCACTTTAATTTCGCTAAAAATCAGACATTTACCTCCTTTAATAATTAAAATTATCTCTGATTTTTCTTTGGGTATTTATTGTCTACATATATTCTTGATATTCATAATTATTCGATTATTTCCAGAACAACCTTATCCTCATTATGTTCATTATTTAATATTTGGAGGATTACTTGTAGTGACAATTTCCATAACTAAAATTATGAAGAATTTACCGATTTTCCAAGATATTATATAGTTTACACACTAAAAAATGCTGATTTAGTGGAATCTACAAGTGTGAGATCCCACATAAAAAAGTTTTTAAATATCCTCTAATACCAATATTCTAATTGCTATTCTTTTCATACACATATCGCCAAATTTCATTTACTGCTCGTTCTACACCTCCAGCCGCGCGACAAGCATCACCTAAAAGACCACTATTGACTCCAAAAGAACTATCATCAAAAATCTGCTGTGCTGTCTGTTGCAAATTTTCTACAGTAACATCTTCTAACATCATCATAATTCCTGCACCCTGCTCCTGAATGCGACGGGAAATTATTTCCTGTTCATAAGTTTGGGGGACTGCAATCATTGGTACTGCATACCAAACAGCTTCCCTTGCACCGCCACCTGCTCCGTGCATAATAAATAAACTGGCGCGTTCTAATATTTTTAATTGAGGAACAGTACCAGTAGGTCGAATAATAAAATTATCTGGAATATCTCCTAGCAGCGTTACATCCATAGCAGGACTTAATATCATCACTACTTGAGCGTCTGTATTGCCAAAGGCTTGAAGACAACTGCGATAAAATTCCACACCGGGGTCATGAATATTGCCAAAGGAAATTAGAATCAACTTATCTTTTTGCAGTTGTTCCATTGGGAAATCATATTCCATTCCTCGCACCGGATTACAAGGGCCAACAAAATGGAAACGCTCGTCAAATTTATCACTATAGGGTTGTAATTCTGGTGGTAAATAACATAAGTTTAGCGGTTCAATATTGGTAAAGGTATCCACAAATTTAATGGGTGGTATACCATAAATTCCTCGTAGTTCTCGCTGATATTGACGATAATGTTTCATCCCAGCAGCAGCCTGTTTTAAAAATCCTGGTAATTTCTTTCTTAGCCAAGGACATTCATAGAAAGTTTGAGGAGTAAAAGCTGCCGTAGCAATGGAATTAACAGCAGGAATATTCAGGATTTGGGCTACTAATCTTCCCCAAAGACAGAGGGAATCATGAATAATATAATCTGGCTTTTCTGCACGTACTGACTCCAGCAATTCTGGCAATATTTGATGGGCGCACCAAGTTAAGGAAGGGACTAAAGACATTTCATTTTCTGCTGGTGGTGCTGTTTCCGGATTTAGCGGTGGATAAGAACGAAATTTAGCTCCAAAAGATTCAATTTCTGCTTGAAAATTAGGAGCTTCATAATAAATTACCTCCTCACCTCTGTGAATTAATTCTTTCACTAATCCCAAGGTGGGGATGACATGACCGGCTGCGGAAACGTTGAAAAAAACTACACGACCCATATTTAAGTTCCCTGTTGTATATAGAAAGTTATCAAGATAGATCCTGATCAGGATGGGGTTTTACCTAATTTTTTGATAACAGCTTAATTCATGCAAATTTCATCTCTCCAAGCTGCAACAATATCAGCAAAGATTGAGTTTAAGGATTTGGTAATATACCAATTAGGATAATGGTCTTTAATTTTGCGTAAATCGCTATAGTAACAGATATGATCACCCTCCCGATTTATTGGCACATACTCATATACCATTGGTTTATTTGTTAATGCAGCCACGATTTCAAAAGCTTCTAATATTGAACAGGTATTTTCTTTTCCCCCGCCTAAATTATAAACCTCACCACTACGTGGTGCTGCCATAAATTCTTCTATAAAACGGGTAACATCGTAAGCATGGATATTATCTCGGACTTGTTTACCTTGATATCCAAATATTTTGTAAGTACGATCTTCTAAATTACATTTGACTAAATAACTCAAAAAACCGTGCAGTTCTACACCAGAATGATTAGGACCTGTTAGACAACCTCCACGTAAACAGCAGGTTTTTAAGCCAAAATAACGCCCATATTCTTGAACCATAATATCGGCTGCAAGTTTAGAAGCACCAAATAGGGAGTGTTTGGATTGATCAATGCGAAAAGATTCGGGTATACCATGCTGATAAGTAAGATCAGCATAATCCCAACGGGTTGCTAACTCCAGCATCGGTATTTCATTTGGTGCATCACCATAAACTTTGTTGGTTGACATATGCACAAAGGGAACTGAAGGAACAAATTGCCGAGTTGCTTCTAAAAGATTGAGTGTTCCTACAGCATTGGTATCAAAATCATCAAAAGGGATTTTGGCGGCTAGATCATGACTGGGTTGGGCGGCTGTATGCACGATCGCATCTGGTCTAAGACTATCAATTAAGTCTAAAATAGCAGTGCGATCGCGGATATCAATTTCATGATGCACAAAACCCTTAATTTTCGACTCTAGCCGTTTTTGATTCCAACGAGTATCCCCTTGATTACCAAAAAATACGGCTCTTTGATTATTATCAATACCGTGAATTGCCCAACCTTTTTGAGCAAAATATTCACAGACTTCCGAACCAATTAATCCTGATGATCCAGTGACAAGTAGTTTTTTCATGTTGGTTAATTTCTTGGGTTAATTTTGTTGCTGCTTGGCTTGTAATAATTGGGCTTTTTCTTCTGGTGTCATGCGTTTAAGACGTAAAAAGGCTTTAGCAATTTTTTCTGTATTTCCTGATTTGGTTTCTCTTTCTACCAGAAGTGGCGCTATTTCTTCAATAGTTACAGTAGAAAATAGTTCTCTTAATGCCAAATCAACGGCAAATACTTTTTTAATCCGTCCATGAAATTGCCCAGCTAACAGCGAATGTCCCCCCAAATGGAAGAAGTTATCTTTTACCCCCACTTTTTCAACTTTGAGTAATTCTTGCCACATTTCTACTAATGCTTCTTCAATGGGATTTCTGGGTGCTAAATAATCTACTTGTGCATCTGCTTGAGTAGGTATGGGTAAAGCACGGCGATTTACCTTATTATTAGCGGTAAGAGGCATAGTATCTAAAAAGACCCAAGCCGAAGGTATCATATAATCGGGCAGTTTTGTCGAGAGATATAAGCGCAGGGTTTCTATTGTTGGTGTTTCCTCAATGGCTACGCCACGCAAGTTATCAGATTTAGCCACTAAATAAGCCACAAGCTTTTGATCTGTAAAAGTCTCACCAATTGCTTGGACAATGGCTTGAGTAATGGCTGGATGACTTTCTAGAACAGTTTCAATTTCTCCCAACTCAATGCGATAACCACGGATTTTTACTTGATAATCGAGTCTTCCTAAAAATTCAATTTCTCCATTTGGTAGCCACCGTGCTAAATCTCCAGTGCGATACAAACGCTCTCCGGGTTGTTGTGAAAATAGGTTAGGTATAAATGTTGTTGATGTCAGTCTTGGATTGCCACGATAACCTCGCGCTAGTCCCATGCCGCCAATGTACAATTCACCAGCAATTCCTACTGGTAGTGGATTTAAACCCCTGTCCAAAATATACAAAGATGTGTTAGTAATTCCCTGACCAATAGAAAGGGCATCTTCTGGTTGCTCTACCTTTTTCATGGCTGACCAAATAGTAGTTTCTGTAGGTCCGTAAACGTTCCACAGATTTACCTTTGATTCTAAGAGAGAAGCCGCTAATTCTCCTGGCATTGCTTCCCCACCACAGAGGGCGCAAAAGTCATTTTGTGGTTGCCAACCTGCGGTTAATAGTAATCTCCAAGTTGTGGGAGTGGCTTGCATAATTGTTGCTTGAGATTGTTGCAACAATTGAGCTAATTTAAATCCATCCTGGGTTGTTTCTCTGTCAGCTAGAACTAATTTTGCACCACTAATTAAGGGTAAAAATAATTCTAAACCGGCAATATCAAAGGAAATTGTTGTTACCGCAACTTGGGTATCAGCCGCAGTTAATTGTAGTTTGGCTTGGAAACTGAGGAGGAAATTCACTAAAGATTGATGTTGAATTTGTACTCCTTTGGGTCTGCCAGTCGAACCAGAAGTGTAAATTGTGTATGCTAAATTTAAGGGTGTTTGCGGTGGAGAAATGACTGTTGGATCTTGTGGTATTGCTTCTAGTAAGAGGATTTGGGCTGATGATGTGGGTATGTGGGGGGCAATTTGAGATTCTGTGAGGATTACCCCAGCCTGACTATCAGCAAGTATCCATTGTAAGCGATCGCTTGGGAAGGCTGGATCTAGTGGTAAATAAGCTGCACCAGTTTTGATAATTCCTAACAATGCCATGACTAAACCTGCATGGCGTTCTAAACATACAGCTACTAATGTTTCTTGTTTGACTCCTAACTGGATTAATGCTTGGGCAATTTGATCAGATTTTTGATCTAATTCACGATATGTTAACCATTTTTTACCTTGAAGAATAGCAGGGGAGTCGGGATTTTGTGAGACTTGTTGGCTAAATAAATCTAGGATGGTACTAATTGGTAATGGATGATGGGTAATTGGTTGGTCAGGGGAAGTTCGCAGACCAATTTCACCAATATATTGTGGTGATTTGGTGGCAAAGGTGGTTAAAATATGGGTTAGTTGCTGTAATAATTGCTCCCGTTCTTTTACCGTCCCTATATTTTTTTGGAAGGCAATTTTTAGGGTTAGATCTTCTCCTGGTAAAGCGTAGAGACTGACAGGATAATGATTTTTTTCTAAAGACTCTACACCATTGATTACCAAGTCACCGGGATGGTTACGTAAATTTTCGCCTACGGGGTAATTTTCATAAACCACAATAGACTCAAATAAAGACTCCCCTCTGTTGACATCACTCCAACCTTGAATATCTACCAAACGATTGTAGGAATATTCATTGATGGATAAAATGCGATCGCCTACTTCTTTTAACCATTTTTGCACAGGTGTGGCTGCATCAAATTTTAACCGCAAAGGTAGGGTATTAATAAACAAACCCACCATCTCACTAAAACCTGACAATTCTGTTGTCCTTCCTGAAACCGTCATCCCAAAAACAACTTCATCAGCACCACTATATTTACTCAACAAAATTCCCCAAGCGGCTTGCACTAAAGTATTGACTGTAATTTGATTTTTATTGGCGTAGGTTTTCAGTTGTGTGTAAATTTCCGGCGCAATAGTAGCTTCTAAAATTTGGTAATCAGTAGATTTTTGATTTATTAATCCTAAGCTAGTTGCAGACTGTAAACCTGCTAATTCTTGCCGCCAAAATGCTTCTGCTGTGTGAGTTTCTTTTTGATTTAACCAGACAATAAAATCTCGATAATTTGGTGTTGGTGATAAATGCAAAACTTGATGACTTTGTTGTGCTTGATAAAAAGCAATGACATCGCCAAAAACTAGAGGTAAAGACCAACCATCTAACAATATATGATGATGAGTCCAACAGAATCGCCATTTTTGGGATTCGGTTCTTACTAACGTTAACCGCATTAAAGGTGCTGTTTCTGTGGATAAGTTTTGTTGACGGTCATTTGTTAATAAATCTGTCCACATTGACTCTAATTCATTAACGCCTAAATTCTGCCAATCTTCGACGATAAAAGGCAAATTTACACTACTATGCACTCTAGCTACAGGATGAGGAAGCGATCGCCAAATAAAGGAAGTACGCAAGCTAGAATGACGATTAATGCAGCTTTCCCAAGCAGTTTTAAATATTTCTACATCCAAATTTCCTTCAATATTACCTGTTACTTGTTGCAGGTAAATATCCTTATCAGTTTCATAGTTAGTATGGAAAAGAATACCTTCTTGCACTGGTGCTAGAGGATAAATATCTTCTAAATCAGTAGTTCCCTCGACAGCTATATTTAATTGTTCCTGAGTTAAATTAACCAAGGGAAAATCTCTAGGTTGCCAACTTTCAGCTTGATAATCACTAGCTGTTAATAAATCTCTTAAACATCTTTGATAACTATTTACTAGATTGTGAATAGTTACTTCTTGATGTAAGGCTTTACTAAAACCAAATCGCATTTGCAATTTACCGTTAGCAATTAAACCAGTTATTTCTAATTGAAAAGCACGTTGATTTTCTGGATGTCGAGAAATTCCTGTATCTTCAACAGCAGGTGTAAATGGTGCATCTGGTGTAATTTGTTCGTCAAATTGTCCCAAATAGTTAAAAATAATCCCTTGGGGAATGGGCGATAAAATAGCAGCATATTCTGGTTTTTGACTGAGAATACCGTAAGAAAAACCATTATTGGGTAAGTTTCTGAGATGTTCTTTAGTTGTGGCTAAATTATCTAAAATATTGCCATTTGATTTTGCTAATTTGCAGGGGAATAGAGATGTAAACCAGCCAACAGCATCAGATATATCTAAAGTGGTTTCTCTACCATGACTTTCCAAAGCAATGACAATTTCTGATTTACCAATCCATTCGCTAACTGCTGCTAAAAGTGCTGTGAGGAGAACTTCTTGAATGCGTGCTTTGCGGGTACGAGGGATATCAAATAATAGTTTATCCGTTTCTTCTTTGGTGAAATTACACTCAATTTGCGTTGCCGAATTTTCTGTATTATTTGCTAGTTCTATGTCTCCTACGTCGCCATGCAAGCTATTAGGTAAATCCAGGGGTAATGTGAAATTATCTACAGTTTGGTGTTTCCAAAAGTCAACATCTTTTTCCCAATTAGCACTTTGAATGGTTTGTTGTAAATAATTACTCCATTGTGGAAAACTTACACTCTGCTTTTGCAAAGATTGAGGCATATTTTCCACAACTTTCGCTGCTAAATCTTGCAAAATCACACGCCAAGAAACACCATCAACTATGAGGTGATGAATAATCAATAATAGTTTATCGGCTGTGTTTGCTGCTGTTTGGAAATAGACAGCACGGAACAGAGTACCAGTTTCTAGATTAAGTTGGCTTTGAAACTTAGTGGCTATGGTTTGCAGTTGTGCAGATAATTCAGTTTCAGGAATATTTGTTAAATCAACAATATCCAAATTTACACCTTGAATATTAGGATCTAATTCTTGTATCCAACCTGTTTCACTTTGGCGGAATTTTAACCGGAAAGCTGGATGTTTGGTGACAAGTTGATTTACAGCTTTTTGGAATTTGGCAATATTGAATTGTGGTTTGATATCCAATAAAATAGCCTGATTCCAATGTTCTGGATAAGCTAAAGATTGTTGAAAAAACCAATTCTGAATGGGAGTTAAAGGAATTTCACCTTGTTCAATAGTTGGTAATTTTACAGATTGATCATCAACTTTCCTGACATGAGAGGCTAAATCACTTACTTGGGGATGGTTAAATAAATCTTGAGGTGTAAAATAAAAACCTAAATCCCTGGCTTTAGCAATAATTTGTAATCCAATAATTGAGTCTCCACCTAATTCAAAAAAGTTATCTGTCACCCCAACACGAGATACTTGTAATACTTGTTCCCACAGTTGAGTTAAAATCTTTTCTGTTTCATTTTCTGGGGCTATATATTCGTCTCTTGTGCTTGTCTTTTCAATTTCTGGATTGGGTAAAGAATTAAGATCAATTTTACCATTTGGTAATAATGGCCAATTTTCAATTTTAACAAAGAAAGCGGGAATCATGTAATCGGGAAGAATTTGCGCTAGTTCCAAACGCAGAATTTTTTGCCAATTTGTGATTGTTTCTTGTAGTTGCAAATAAGCAATCAGCCGATTTGGTTTTCCTGGAGTAATAATTGCTTTAACTACTGCACGATTCACCCAAGTTTGTTGTTCTAATGCAGCGACAATTTCACCAGTTTCGATGCGGAAACCCCGAATTTTTACCTGTTGATCTGCACGTCCTAGAAATTCTATTGTACCATCTGGTAAGTAACGAGCGCGATCGCCTGTGCGATACATTCTTTCACCTTCCACAAAAGGATCGGGTAAAAACCGTTCCCCAGTCATTCCTGGTGCATTCCAGTAACCACGCGCTAATTGATATCCAGATACAAATAACTCTCCTGGTGTCCCCACTGGTACAGGTTGCAGATGAGAATTAAGAACATATAACTTAGTATTGGTGACTGGTTCACCAATGGGAATAATATCAGCATTTTCATTTTCTCGACAATCATGAACAGCCACATCAATTGTCGTTTCTGCTGGTCCATAAAGATTGATTAAAGGAATAGCTAAATTTTCTTTAAATTCATGCCAAACCCGTTTTTTCAGCGCTTCTCCACCACTAAAAACTAATCGCAAACTAGAACATTGAGAAAATTTTGGTTCACCCAAGATGATTTCTAATAAACTGGGGACTAATTGCAGCAATGTGACATTTTCTTGTTGTATTGTTTTCACCAAATAAGCTGGATCTTGATGTCCTCCTGGTTTAGCAATAACCAGTTTTGCACCCACCATTAAAGGTGTCCAAAATTCCCACACGGAAGCATCAAAACTAAATGGTGTTTTTTGCAGAACTATATCATGATTATTAACTGTAAAATTCTCTAAAAACCAATTTTGGTGATAGGCTAATGCTTGGTGAGAAACAGCTACACCTTTTGGTCTACCAGTTGAACCAGAAGTAAAAATGATATAGGCAATATTGTCAGGAAAAACGGTAATTTCTAAGTTGTCAGTAAATTGGGTTTCTATTTCTTCTTTGTAGATATCCAGACAAATAGTTTCACCATAATTGACCTTTAATTCTGACCGAGTTAGTAATAAATTAACCTTGGCATCTTCCAACATAGATTGGATACGCGCAGCGGGATAATGGGGGTCTATGGGTACATAACAACCACCTGCTTTCAGGACACCTAGCATGGTACAAACCATATCTAAGGAACGTTCTAAACAAATACCCACAGGTTGTTCATGACTAATACCATGCTTTTGTAAAAACCGCGCCAGGCGATTAGCTTTTTGGTTTAATTGCTGATATGTCCAAACTTCTCCTTCACAAATAACAGCAATAGAATCAGGATTTACGGCTGCTTGTTGAGTGACAATTTCATGGACTGGAGTAATTTCTAATTGATCATTTTTATCATTCGTGAAAATTTCCTGTGGTGTGAGCAAATATTCTCTATTTTTTTGAGGATTTTTACTCAATAATTCTGCACTGGTTTGATAGTAATTAGCAATGTTATTGATTTGTGCTGCGGTCAGTTCCTGACTGTTGTAGGTAATATTTAAACTGATGTTAACAGCAGCCACCTCTTCATTCCAAGTAACTGCAAAAGGAATATTTGTTTCCTCAAAAGATGTTGATTCTAGTAATTCAACTTCTCGCCAATTTAGTAATCCTTTGTAAACATGAAAATGCACAAAATTCAAAGAAGTTTCAAATAAAGGTTGATTACCATTTAGCCGTTGCAGTTCTGCTAAAGGAAAACGACGATTTGGCATTAATGCTTGTTCAGCCCGCCATGTTTCTTTAATCAAATTTACCCAAGAACCACGAGGTAATTTTAACCGTAATGGTAAGGTATTTAAAAATAGTCCTAAAATGCGATCGCTATCTGTTTCATCTGGCCTACCGTTACTTACCAAACCTGTAACTATTTCTTCTTCTCCTGAAAAAACAGCCAGAATATGTAGATGTAACGCCAGCAATACAGTCCTTAAAGGTACACCCAATTGATGAGATACATCTTTTAAACCTTGAGAAATTGTGTCTGATAAAGTTAGATCAATTTTCCCCATGCTTGATTGTGATTCCGAGGAAACTGTTATCGGTAAACGAGGTATTTTAGTAAAAGAAATTTCCTTCAGTTGTTGTTGCCAAAATTCCCTTTTTTTCTGATCTTGTAAAGCCTGTTGTTCTAAAGCAATAAATCGAGAATATTCTAAATTAGTTTGAGGATGTAAAATCGGCACACCCTTACCCATTAAATTTAGATATAAACCTGTTAATTCTGCTAAAAAGTTAGCAAAACTCCAACCATCTATAATGGCATGATGGAAACTAAAAGTTGCTTCCATCACATTTTGATCCAGCAAATGAATATGAAAACGCATTAACGGCGCACTTTTATAATCAAACCGACTTACTCGTTCTTGATCAATAAAGGTTTTGATATAATTATCTTGTGCTGATGGCAATAAATTAGTTAAATCTGCAAAAATCACCTTTGCGGGTACATCTTTAACAATCACCTGAGTTGGTTGACTAAATTCAGCTAAATAAAATGCCGTTCTTAATACCCTATGTCTAGCAAACATTTGACCATAAGCTTGTTCCCAAACTTGCAAATCAAAAGGTATACGAATCCGAAAACTAAAAACATCATGGTAAGTTGTTGAACTCTGAGAATATTCACCATGAAATAACATTCCGGCTTGCAATTGTGCTAAAGGATAAGCATCAATGGCAATATTTTCTAAATTTTCTCTATCTGCATCGGTAATTAAAGCAAACGGTTCTTGATGCCAAACTTGAGTTTCTACTGTTGCTGCTGTCTCCAAAAATTCCGCTAATTCCAATAAAACAGGATGGGAAAATATTTGCTCAATTTTTAAGTTTAATCCAGCGGCTTGTGCTAGAGAACAAACCCGAATACTGCGGATAGAATCGCCACCTAAAACGAAATAATTATCAAATCTGCCAACTCGATTTATACCTAAAACCTGTTGCCAAATTTCCGCTATTTTTTGCTCAATTTCTGTGGCTGGTGCTACAAATTCAATCCCTATATTTTCTCGATTAATTTCTGGTATGGGTAGGGATTTTCTATCTATTTTACCGTTGGGAGTGAGGGGAAATTTATCTAAATAAACTATCTGCGATGGAATCATATAATCCGGTAAAAGCTGTTGCAGATGATTTCGCAGAGTTTGAATATTTGGTTGTTTTCCAGAAGTACAAACCAGATAGGCAATTAACCGTTTTTGATTTCTTTCTGCATCAGTCGCAACTATCACAATATTTTCCTGCACATCTGGAAACTGGGAAAGAGCAGTTTCAATTTCGCCAATTTCAATGCGGAAACCGCGTATTTTAACTTGGTTATCTATCCGTCCTAAATATTCCAAATCGCCATTAGGCAGAAAACGACCCAAATCACCTGTACGATACAAGCATGAACTTGAAGAAAAATGATCTTTAACAAACCTTTCTGCTGTCAATTCTGGGCGGTTTAAATAGCCACGAGCAACTCCCGCACCACCCACATACATTTCCCCAATTACTCCTGTTGGGAGACGATTTCCATCAGAATCAAGAATATAAAGATGTAAATCGGGAATTGGTTGACCAATTAAACTACCAGATGAATTATCTACATCTTGTTTGCTAATTGGTCTATAGGTAACATGAACTGTGGTTTCTGTAATTCCATACATATTCACCAAGCGCGTCTGATTTTCCCCATAATGTTCAAACCAAGGACGCAGACTTGCAAGATTCAAAGCTTCACCACCAAAAATGATGTAACGTAAACTTGATAAATTAACAGTAACATCTTTACAAGCTAATAATTGAGCAAAGGCCGAAGGAGTTTGATTAAGAACAGTAACTTGCTCATTTTGTAGTAGTTGTAAAAATCTTTGAGGGTCACGACTCACACAATGAGGAACAATGACTAATTTTCCACCATAAAATAAAGCTCCCCAAATTTCCCACACAGAAAAGTCGAAAGCAAAGGAATGGAAGAATGTCCACACATCTTGCTCGTTAAATTTAAACCAATGTTCTGTACTCTTAAACAATCGAGTTAGATTGTGTTGAGTGACTAATACACCTTTAGGTTTTCCTGTTGAACCAGATGTATAAATAATATAAGCTCCTGAATCTGGCTCAATATTATCTATAATTAAAGCCTCTGTGCTTACATTCAAATAAGGTGCATTTTCTGCATCTAAACAAATTTTGATGGTCGAGTCTGGAAGTTTTTCAGTAATATTAGTTGTGGTGAGAATTAATTCTGCTTCACAGTCAGTAATAGTAAATTCAATTCTATCATCAGGATATGCCGGATCAACGGGAACATAAACTCCCCCTGCTTTGACTACAGCCAACATGGCTATAATCATTTCTGGGGAACGTTCTAAACAAATTACTACTCGTTTTTCTGCACTAATTCCTAATGATTGTAAATATCGAGCTATGCGGTTAGACTGACGGTCTAATTCTTGATATGTGAGGCTTTCATTGTCATAAGTTAGGGCAATGCGTTCTGGATATTTCTTAACAGTTTCTGTGAAGATTTCAGCAATGGTAATTGGTAACTGTTCTTTCTTTTCTGTTTTCTGTTCTCTTTCTTCATAGCCAAGCAGTGATAAAGAGTGCAAAAGTGCTTGAGAATTATTGGCCATGTTTAACAACAAATTGCTAAATTGTTCTAGCAATAATTCCATAGTTACTGCATCAAAACGAGCCGCATTGTAGCTTAACTTCAGAGAAATTATCTCCCCAGGAACGACTACTAAAGTTAAGGGATAATGGGTACTTTCAGAGAAGGATGACTCTGGTACATTTAAACCAAAATCTTCAGTTTTTAAGGAGTTGTCAAAGGGGAAATTTTCAAAAGCTAACAAACTTTCAAACATTTGTTGTCCACGGGGGACACGACTCCAGCTTTGAATGTCTGATAAACTAGTATGTTCAAATTGACGCATTAAAGATGCTCTAGCTTGCAGTTTTTGTAACCAAGATTCCAGAGTTTCTTCTCCAGATATCAAGACACGAAATGGTAAGGTATTAATAAAGGGTCCAATCATCCCTTCTACCCCTGGCAATTCTGGAGGTCTTCCTGCAACTGTAATGCCATAAACAATATCTGTAGTCCGACTATAGCGGTTAAGTAATATTGCCCAAGCCCCTTGAATTACAGTGTTGAGAGTGACGCTACAATTACGGGCTAATTTTTGTAAAAATGCGGTATTTTCTGGTGATAATAGTTGGTTAATTTCTCCACCTTTAAAGGTGTCGCTGACTTTGGTTTTAGAAGTCATTAATAATGGGGTAGCACTTTCAAAGTCGCCCATATATTCACGCCAAAAAAATTCACCATCTTGGGGATTTTTCTGTTTTAACCAAGCAATAAAATCACCATAGGGGCGGACATTAGGTAGGGAAATATTTATATTTTCTCTGGCTGCTTTATGCAGCATTAAAAATTCTCGCAGTAGAATTGGCCAAGACCAACCATCTAAAATTAAGTGGTGATGACTCCAGATTAAATGCCAACGATCTTCTTCTAACCGAATTAAGCTGACTCGCATTAAGGGGGGACGATTGAGAACGAAACCCTGTCGTTTATCTGATTCTAAAAATTCTTCAAGGCGGATTTTTTGGGCTATGCTACTTAATCCTCGCCAATCTTCTTCTGTGATATTAAATACGAGATTGCGAAATACGATTTGTACGGGTTCTGTTTGTCCTTTGGTAACAATAGCAGTCCGCAAAATGGGGTGACGATCTACTAAAGTTTGCCAAGCTTGACGTACTGCGACTATAGATACATCTCCCTGTAATTGACAATGTAATTGTTCAAAATAAACCCCTGATTCTGGTTCATAGAGGGAATGAAATAATAGTCCTTTTTGTAAGGGAGTAAGAGGAAAAATATCTTGGATTTTATCTTTGAGACTTGTCATAATTAACCTTGTGTTTTATTAAAAGCAGAGCATAAAAAAGAGTTATTCTAAATCTTCTAAAATCGAATCTAGTTCGTTTTCAGATAAATCAACTAGGTTGAAATCAGTAGCACTATAAAATGATGAATTACTAGATGTTGAATCTGTGAGGTATAAACGCAGGTTCTCCACATATTTTTCTCCTAGATGATTGATGGTTTGTTTTTGATGTATATTTTGACTGTAAGACCATTCTATTTGCAGAAAATCGTTTTGAATACGTGCATTAATTGCTAACAGGTGAGGACGTTCTTGTTTAGCAAATAGCCCCGTTCCTGTAGGCACATGACTAAGATTAAATAGGTGATTACCTGGGGATTTGTTGTCAATTTGCCCCAAATAGTTGAAACTGATAGCAGATTGATTAGCATAATTAAGGTTTTCCTGTAAGGTTTTATTTTGACTGACATATCGTAGTAATCCAAAACTGATGCCATGATGGGGAATATTTCTAATTTGAGTTTTAATTGCTTTGATTAATGTATCTTGATGGGTATTGGTTTCTGGTTGCTGTAGTAAAATTGGATAGAGGGAGGTAAACCAACCTACTGTTCTAGAAATATCTAATTGATCAATTAGTTCTTCTCTACCATGGCCTTCTAAATCAATGAGCCAATTGTCAGCTTGATAAGTTTCCCAGAGAGTTTTAAATAATGCCGCCAACATGATTTCTTGGATATTGGCATGATAGGTTATAGTTGCTTGTTTGAGGAGAATATTTGTCTCTTCTGGGGTTAATTGGTAAGATATTATGGCTGTACTGTCTACTGTATTTTTACCGTTGATAACTGGATAATCAACGGGTAAGGTAGCGACAGGATTTGAGAAAATGTTCTGCCAAAAGGGGATATCTTTAATGATCGCATCAGAATCTGCTAAAGTTCGCAAAGATGCAGTCCATTCTCGATAGGAGGATGTTTTTGATGGTAAGGAAATGGGTTGATCATCTATAGTTCGTTGATAGGCTTGGTTTAAGTCTGTGAGTAAAATTCGCCAGGATACGCCATCTATAATTAAATGATGAGCAAAGAGAAATAAAACGTTACCATACTCGCTGAGATTGGTAGCATATAACAACCGCAGTAATGGCGGATTATCTAATTGAAAACTTGCGTGTTCTGCTTCGACAATTGCGGTTAAAGCCTCTTGTTGGGTTTGGGGTGAATGGTCGCTAAAGTCTGCAATTTGCAAAGGTGGGCTTTTCGCAGTACCAGTATAAAATTGTTGCCATTGTCCTTGATTTTGGGAGAATCCCAAGCGGAAAACGTCGTGATGGGCAACTAAGGCGTTTAAGGACACAATCAAGGCATCTATATTTAAAGGTTCACTGCTATTCAGGGCTATTGCTTGATTCCAGTGGTGGAGATGAGTCCAATTTTTGCTCAAAAACCAATACTGAATGGGGGAAAGGTCAACAACAGCAGTTAACGGCTCAATAATTTCTATTTTCCGCGCTAATGGTTTAGCTATTGCAGCAAGTCGTGATAAAGTTTGAGCTTCAAAGATGTCTTTGGGGTTAATTTCCCAACCAGCAGCACGAACGCGAGAAACTATTTGCAAACTGATAATCGAATCTCCTCCTAATTCAAAGAAATTATCATCAGGATTGACGGTTTCCAGTCCTAAGACTTCTGCCCAGATTTGCGCGAATATCTCCTCTGTAGGCGTTTTAGCTATGGTTGGTGTAGTTGATATTTCCGGTGCGGGTAAGACTCGACGATCTATTTTCCCGTTAGGTGTGAGTGGCCAAGCTGAAACTAACACTACTGCACTAGGTAACATATATGCAGGTAAAGTTTCTGCTAAATAATCCTTTAATTCTTGACTAGTTGGTGGGTTGTCTTGCGGTGCTAGGGCGTAAGCAACTATGCGTTTACGTCCGGGTAAATCTTGGCGCAATAAAACTACCGCACTATCTACGGTTTTATGCTTAGTTAGGGCGGCTTCAATTTCACCTAGTTCTATGCGGTATCCGTTAAGTTTAACTTGGGCATCCTGACGACCCATGAAGCGGATATTACCTTGTAGATCATATACACCGCGATCGCCTGTTTTGTAAAGTCTTGCCCCTGGTGTTTTACTAAAAGGATGGGGTATAAATGCGGTTGCTGTTAAATCGGGACGGTGTAAATAACCCCGTGCTAAACTGATACCTCCAATATATATTTCCCCAGTGACACCAGGGGACACTGGTTCTAAAAATGAGTCAAGAAGGTAAATTTCGACGTTAGCGATCGCTCTGCCAATACTCGGTTCTCTCAACAAATTGCTACAATTCATCAAGCTGGCGCAAACTGTAGCTTCCGTTGGTCCGTAAGCATTGAAACAGGTGCGGCTCTCTCCACTCCAACGCCGCAATAAATCCCCAGAAACCGTTTCCCCTGCCACAATCAAAGTCTGCAATTTGGGTAAATTTGCTGGTTCAATAGCAGCTACTAAGGAAGGAGGGAGGGTAACATGAGTTATTTGCCATGCAGTTAATGTCTCCCATAGAGCAGCATTAGGAGAGCGATTTGCTTGTTCTTGCAGATATAAAGTTGCACCGCTACCCAAAGCCATAAATATCTCGGAAACTGCCGCATCGAAATTCAAAGAAGCAAATTGATAAACGCGACTTTTGGCTGTGACACCGAAACTTGCAGTTTGATTGCGTACCAGATTCTCTATCCCTGCGTGAGAAACCAAAACACCCTTGGGTTTACCTGTAGAACCGGATGTATAGATCACATAAGCCAGATTTTCTGGTCTAACTTTTAAGCAAGGACGAGGAATATTTGCCGTTAAATCTAATTCAGAAATAGCAATAACTTTGACATCATCTGGAAATAATCCTGGTGCAGAAACTGTTTTTGTTAAAATCAAACGAGTTTGACTATCTTCTACAATAAATTGCCGTCGTGTTTCTGGATAACTGCGATCTAAGGGTAAAAAGGCTGCACCTATTTTTAACACAGCCAGGAGAGAAATCACATATTCAATAGAAGGATCAAAATATAAGCCAATTATGGACTCAAATCCAAACCCTGTGGCGATGAGTTTAGCTGCCAAATTATTGGCATATTTATCCAAATCACTATAAGTAATTTCACTCTCACAACAAACCAATGCCACGCTATCAGGCTGTAAATCAGCACGTTCTTCAAATAATTGATGAGCAGGACGAAAATCCCCCCAAGTAATAGTATTAACTGCAATGTTACTGATAATTTGCGATCGCTCTGGTTTTGATAACGCCGGGATTGTTCCTAATGCCACATTCGGCTGTTCTGCCATATTCATCATGATATTCCGCAGGCGCAACAGCATGATTCTAGCCGCTGAAGGCGATAAAAATCTAGTTTGATAATTTAGTTTTAATAATAATCCCTGATCAGGAATTACACCCACCGTTAAAGGATAATTTGTTCTTTCATAAAACTGGATTTCATCAACTCTAAAATCTTGCCCTTGTTCCTTTAAACTTTGGTCAACAGGGTAATTTTCAAATACTAAAATACTCTCAAATAAAGACTCTCCTGACCCTATTTGAATCTCTTTTTGAATATCTGTTAATTTACTATATTCATATTCTCTCATTTCAACATGATGCTGTTGAATATTTTGCAACCAAGCAGCAACAGATAAACTAGGATTAATTTGGACTCGCATTGGCAAAGTATTGATAAATAACCCCACCATACTTTCTATTTCTGGTAATTCCGGTGGCCTACCAGAAACAGTAACACCAAATAATACATCTTCCCCTGCGCCATGCTTTTGTAAACAAATTCCCCAAGCACCTTGAGCTACAGTATTCAATGTTAATCGCTGGTTTTGTGCCATCTTTTGCAATACTGCAAATTCATCTTGACTCAGACGTAATTCTACTTCTTGATATGCAGGTAAATTAACATCAAATTCTGATTCTGGTATCTGCCAAGACAGACGAGTAGATGTAGAAACATCAGCTAAATTTTCCTGCCAAAATTGTTTTGCTTCCTGCAAATTCCGAGTTGCTAACCACTGAATATAATGGCGATAAGGAGGAACCGGTGGCAAAGAATGGGGAACTCTTTGACAGGTTGATTGATAAATAGTCAGAACTTCTTTGAAAATAACTGGTAATGACCAACCATCAAGGGTAATATGGTGATGACTCCACACCCATTGCCAGGTAAAATTATCTAAGCGCATGACGCTAAACCGCATCAAAGAATATTGGTCTAAAATAAATCCTTGTTGCCGTTCTGCGATGAGATATTCCTGAAGTTTATCTTCTTGCTGAGTAGAAGATAAATCACGCCAATCTTTTTGGACAATGGAAAAATCAACAGATTTACTCACAATTTGTAGAGGGGTATCTTGGTTATCCCAAACAAAAGCACTCCGCAAAATAGGATGTCTATCTACAACAGCTTGCCAAGCAAAATTAAAGTTGTCAACATCTAATTTGCCAATAATTTTACCAGTAACTTGTTCAAAGTAAATAGCATCTTCTGAATTATATATTGTGTGAAATAACATCCCTTCTTGCAAAGGAGATAGGGGATAAATATCTTCTAACTGAGAATATTTTTCCTGGAGCTTATTTACAGAAGATTGAGAAATTTTAACTAGGGGAAAATCTGATGGTGTATAGCTACCTACACCTACTTCTTTGCAATGGTTGATAATTTCTAGAAGATTTTTGTGAAATTCATCCGCCCATTTAGTAATTGTTTCTTCTTGATGTAACTTAGAACTATATAACCAATCAACCCGCAACTCTCCCTCAACAACAATGGCGTTAATATCAATAAGATGGGGACGCAAGCCTTCAGGATTTCGAGTTTGTTCTATTTCTGAATTCAATAAGCGGAGTAATTTTTTATTTTTACCACTTTCACTGCGTACTTGACCAAGATAATTAAAACTAATTTCTGGTGATTGATAATTGGTAAATTTCGGCTTTTCTCCCTTCTCCCTATTCTCTGTTCCCTGTTCCCTGTTCCCTGTTCCCTCTTCAAGATATCTTAAAAGTCCATAACCAAACCCGCGTTTGGGAACAGCACGCAATTTTTCTTTGACGGTTTTAATGATTTCTGATTCTAAATTAATATCCGGCAATTCTAAACTGAGAGGATAAAGAGTGGTGAACCAACCCAGGGTGCGCGTGATATCTAAATCTGAAGATAATTCCTCTCTACCATGCCCTTCCATCATAATTTGGAGATTTGATTTTTGGGTGATATTTCCCAAAGTTTTCGTTAAAGCTGCCAGTAATAATTCTTGGGGTTGGGTGCGGTAAGCTTTATTAGCTTTTGTTAAAAATATCTGAGTTTGTGCTGTGGTTAATTTACAAGCAACTGTTTTCACAGAAGACTCTGAGTTATTTATTAAGCTTTGGGGAAAATCTAGGGGAATTTTTGCTGCTTCTTTTTGAATAGTATTGAGCCAAAATTGTGTTTCTGCTTGAATATCTATAGAGTTCCTATAGGTTTGCAGAAAGTGACTCCATTGTTGGAAAGATGAGGTAGATGGTGAAAGTTGACTACCACTGATTGCTTCCACCAAATCTTGCAGTAAAATCCGCCAAGAAACACCATCAACAACCAAGTGATGAATGACTATTAAAAGTTGAGATGGGCGATTTTCTCCTAAATCAAACCAAATTGACCGAGCCAGAGGTCCATTAGTTAAATTTAGCGATCGCTGTACTCTCTCTCCAACTTCCCTCATCATAGTATTTTGTTCTAACTCTGTTTTCAGAGCTAAATCAACAATTTCCCAAGTTAAATTCTCCTCTTGGGTAGCTTTGTTTTCTACATAAAACTGTCGCCAAACTCCTTGTTTCTGTTCAAAGCGTAATCGTAAAGTATCGTGATACTCGGAAATTAATTGAATTGCGGATGCAACTGTTGAAGCTTCTAAAGATTGATGAACTTCTAAAACTAAAGCTTGATTCCAATGGTGAGGATTGGGAATGTTCAGATCAAAAAACCATTTTTGGATAGGAGTCAAAGGAACTTCTCCGGCAACTATAGCAGTAGTTTCCACTGGCAAATTCTGCTTTTGTACTATAGTAGATAGGCGTTTTACAGTTTGTTCTTGAAAAATTTCCTTGGGTGTTAATATCCAACCTTGACGACGCATTTCTGTAACGACTCGCAAGGCCAAAATAGAATCACCACCTAAATCAAAGAAGTTATCTTCAATTCCTATAGCATCTATACCTAACACTTGTTCCCAAACATGACAAATTACCTTTTCAGCATCGGTTTGTGGAGGTGTAAAACTGCGTCTAGCTGCCGCTTTATTCCAATCTGGTATAGGTAATGCTTGACGATTAATCTTACCTTGAGCAGTCAATGGCACCGCATCTACCACCATAAAAGCCGCCGGGATCATATAATCTGGTAAACTCTCTTTTAGATCCGTCCGTAACTTATTGTAGTCAATCTCACTATTCGAGACAATATAAGCTACTAAACGCTGATCATCTTCAGCTTCTGAGTAGACAATAACCACAGCTTCTAACACCTCTGGAAGTGCCGTTAAAGCTGCTTCAATTTCACCTAATTCAATGCGAAAACCGCGTACTTTTACCTGTAAATCGCAGCGTCCTAAATATTCAATATCACCATTTCTCAACCTTCTCGCCAAATCTCCTGTCCGATATAATCTCGCTCCCAATTGTTGACTAAAAGGATCAGGAATAAACCTTTCTGCTGTTAAAGCAGAACGATTAAGATAACCCCTAGATACGCCCATACCACCCACATAGATTTCTCCAGGAACACCATAAGGTGAAGGTTCAAAACCGGAATCTAATATATATAAAGATAAATCTGCAATCGGTACACCAATCACACTACCGCGATTTTCTAAAATATCCTCTTCTAGAATGGGACGGTAAGTAACGTGAACAGTAGTTTCTGTAATCCCATACATATTAATTAAACGCGGGTGACTATCACCATAACGTTTAATCCAAGGTTTGAGACTTTGTAATTCTAATGCTTCTCCGCCAAGAATAATTACTCGTAAACTATTTAATTTATCGGCAAATTCTTCATCAGCCCGGATTAACTGCCGAAAAGCAGAAGGAGTTTGATTGAGAATCGTCACACCTTCTTGTTGTAAAAGAGTGCGAAAAGCTGTGGGAGAACGACTTTCTAAATAAGGAACAATAACTAATTTACCACCATACAATAATGCTCCCCACATTTCCCACACTGAAAAATCAAAAGCGAAAGAATGAAACATTGTCCAAACATCTTTGCTATTAAACTCAAACCATGCTTGGGTATTTTCCATCAGTCTCACAACATTGTTATGACTGACTAAACAACCTTTTGGTTGTCCAGTCGAACCGCTAGTGTAGATGATGTAAGCCGTTTGATGAGAGAGAATTTGAGAAGTAAGAATTACATTCGGTGCAAACTCTATCTTATCAATCACCAAAATTTCCGCAATATTTACCGGAATTGTAGATAGTAAATTCTCTACTGTTAATAGTAAATTAATTCCACTATCTTGAGCAATAAAACCTAGCCTTTCTGGCGGATAATGAGGATCTAGGGGTACATAAGTTCCACCCGCTTTCAAAACTGCCAGTATAGAAATTATTAACTCTACACTACGTTCTTGAAAAATCCCTACTCGTGTTTCTCTAACCACTCCTTTTTGTTGTAAAGCAGCAGCTAAAATATTTGAGAGTTGGTCTAATTCTTGATAAGTTAATTTTTTTTCTGAGTCAACTACAGCTACGTTATCACTATAAATATTAGCTATATTAGCAAATAGTGCAACTAAATTTGTTGTCTCTGATTTTGTGTATTCTAATGCAGAACTTAATGCTAAAAGCTTTTGTCTTTCCCTAGTTCTTAATAGAGGTAAAGTGTTAATATCAACATCAGGATTATTAACAACAGCAATTAACAATTGTTGATAATGTGTGAGTATTTGTTGGGCAGTTTCCGTTGTAAATAAATCAGTATTATATTCTAGCGCTACTATCCATCCCTCAGCCGCAGGTTCTAACATCAGACTCAGATCAAATTTAGCACCACCATTGTCAAGATAGATAGGTGTAATTGTAATTTCTGGTAATTGAATTTCGCCATTTGGTGCATTTTGTAGAGCAAAAAGTGTCTGAAAAATTGGTGAACGACTAGGATCACGCTTAATTTTTAGTTTGTCAGTTATTAATTCTAAAGGAACATCTTGATTTGTGTAAACATCTAGGCAGGTTGATGATATTCGCTGTAATAATTGTCGAAATGAAGGTTGACCCGAAAGATCACTGCGTAGGGGTAAAGTATTAACAAAACAACCAATTAGATTTTCAATTTCGCTACGTCTACGATTGGCAAAAGGACTACCAACGACAATATCATCTTGACCAGAATAACGAAATAATAGAATTTGATAAACTGCTAAAGCCACCATGAAAAAGGTGACACCTTCAGTTTTAGCCAATGTTTCTAAAGAATTAGTAATAGATGCTGATAGCGGTTCACGTAACACTGCACCATCAAAAGTTTGTGATGCTGGACGGATTTTGTCTAGAGGTAAATCAAGAACTGGTAAGGGAGACGCTAAGGTTTGTTCCCAATATGCTAGTTGTTGTTGAACTGTCTGTGTTTGCAACCAAGTTTCTTGCCATTCGGCATAATCTCCATATTGAATCGGTAGTTCTGGCAAAGAAATATGTGAACCTTTAACCGCAGCACTATAAAATTGTGTCAGTTCTTGAATAAATATTCCTAATGACCAACCATCACTGATAATGTGATGGAGATTTATTAAAAGAATATGTTCCTGTGTTGATATTTGATATAAAATCACTCTCATCAATTGGTCTTTGACGAGATTGAAGGGTTGACGCGATTCTGTTTCTAAGATGATTTTGAGATGATCAGATTGCTTATCTGCAAGTGATTCTATAATTTTATATTCGAGATGAAACTCTCGTTCTGAATGAATTAATTGAACGGGTTCTGCATTTTCTATAGCAAAGGTTGTTCTGAGAATTTCATGGCGGTTCATGATTTCCCGAAAGCTATTTTCTAAAGCTATTCGATTAAGATTGCCCACTAACTTTAAGGCAATAGGAATATTATAAGCTATATTGCCAGGAGATAATATTTCCTGATACCATAATTGTCTTTGAGAAAGAGATAGAGGCAATACATAAACTTCCATAAATCAAACCACTTAAGTAATTTTCTGAACAACTGCGATCGCTCCATAGTAGGGTAAACCCATAGAACAGAAGACAACTAAATCACTAGTTATTTTGACAATTCAGTTTGAGATAAAATATTTAACCAATACTCTTCATCAATCCCTTGACTACTGCTTATTGGCTCTGTCAAAATTGACTCCGGCTTCTTAAAGTCAATAAGTAAAACGATTCTTGTTTTGTCAGATTTATTCCAGGCCTCATGCTCATAAGTATCGTCAAAAATTAGACATTTTCCTGCCTGCCAACTTTTTGTTTCTTTATCTACCCGAATTGCACAATCATCCGGTACAACTAAACCTAAGTGACAGCGCAGAACTGCCTTAGTAGCCCCAAAATGAGGTCCAATATATGTCCCTGGTGCTAAAGAAGAAAATCCGGCTGACATCATACCGGGGATGTTTTCAACTAGTTTGGTTGTTTCGGGACATAATCTACAGTTTTCGTCTAATCTTTGTCCAAAAGCATATAATCCAAACACTTCCCAGCCTTGGTTATAAATATTTTTTTCTGGCCAATCAATAAAGTTTTTTGGTTGGAGTTGTTCTAATTCGGTGCGAACCATTAGCCAGTTATTTTCTAAAGGCGCAATAAATTCAAAGTCTCTAGATTCAAAAAACATATCCCAGTATTCTCACTTTCTTTGTATATTATATTGTCAGTAGTTTACCCCAATTACTAGAATATCATAAATTTTGAAATTTTCACCAGACGTATAAAAAAATAATTTAAAAAATTTTTCAGGCTCAAAAACTCTCAGGTTGACGTAAAATACACTTGACATTGTATAATTTTAACAGAAATCCAATACATTTTTATACATAGACAAACAAATTTTGACACACGAAAATGGACTGTAAGGTTTTATGAAATTAGAAAATATTAGAGCTATAGTTACCGGTGCAGCTAGTGGCATTGGGCGTTGCATCGCGCTAGAAATGGCTCGTGCTGGGGCTAAGGTGGTTGCTGGTGATTTAGATATGGACGGGCTAAAAAATTTAGTAACAGAAGCTGTAGAATTACCGGGAGAAATCTACGGATTGCATTTGGATGTTGCCAATGAATCAAGTGTTAAAGATTTTATACCTTTAGCATCTTCAAAAATAGGATATGCTAATACCCTAGTTAATAACGCAGGTATACTTAGAGATGGATTGTTAGTTACACAAGATGAAGAGGGTTGGTTGCGTAAACTACCGACGGCTCAATGGAAGCGAGTGATTGATGTAAATTTGACCGGTGCTTTTTTTATGGCACGGGAGTTTGCAGCTTTAGCCATTGAGCAAAATATTTCTCCTGCGTTGATTATCAATATTTCCTCTGTCACCAGGTCAGGCAATCCAGGTCAGTCTAATTATAGTGCCTCTAAGGCAGGACTAGATGCGGATACACGCACATGGGCTTTGGAATTAGCTGCTTTCGGTTTTCGAGTAGCAGGTATAGCACCTGGGCTAACAAATACGCCAATTCTGAGTCGGGTATCCCCAGATGCTTTAGCGGAAATGACTGCTACCATACCTCTAGGGCGTATTGCTGAACCTTATGAAATCTGGCAGGCCGCACGGTTTATTATTGAATGTGACTACTTTACTGGTAGCATTATAGACGTGGATGGCGGGGCGCGATTTTAAGCTACACATATAACAGGAAAGTAGAGAAGAGAGTTTATAGACTTTACGTAAATGGAAAAACCAATTTTTACAACTCACTAAATATAGATGCAAATGATGAAACATCTTAATCAACTCATTGAACCGATTCGTGAACTCCGTAACTTTATTATTTTCTGGTTAGGGCAGTCTGTATCTGAAATCGGTAATCGTCTCACAGGATTTGGTTTAAGTATTTGGGTTTATCAAAATACTCACGCCGTTGCCCAATTAAGCCTAGTTTTATTTTTTACTATATTGCCAGGCGTATTAATTACTCCTTTTGTTGGTGCATTGGTGGATAAATGGCATCGCAAAACAACAATTATTATCAGTGAAATAGGTGCAGCCACTGTTATACTCACACTTGCCTTACTGCTACTGACTGACAATCTACAACTCTGGCATACTTATGTCGCTGCATTTTTTACCTCAGTCTGCGGTTCTTTTCAAATGACAGCCAAGGCTGCCGCTTTACCGATGATGGTTTCTAGTAATCAGATGGGACGAGCTAATGGTTTAATACATTTTAGTTCAGCAGTAGGACAATTAGCAGCACCAGTATTAGCCGGTATCATTATCGTTAATTTCCAACTTCAAGGCTTATTAATGATAGATTTATGCAGCTATTTGATTGGGTTTTTAACGTTATTAATTATTGATATTCCTCAGCCTGAGCCTAGTATTATCCCGATAACAGGAATAACTGCTATCTTTAATAACATTTTTTACGGCTGGGAAAATATTTCTTCTCGCCTTTTTTTGATGATCATGCTGGCATTCATGACAATTAATTCTTTTGTGAATGGTATGACTACAGTTTTAATTAATCCCCTCATTTTATCCTTTTCCACAGCAACAACCTATGGCAGTATAATGTCAATCGCTGGCTGTGGAATGCTTGCTGGCAGCATTTTTATGAGTATCTGGGGAGGTGGGAAAAAATCTATCTCTCCTTTGTTTATATTTTCTAGTTTAAATGGCATAGCTTTAGTAATTGCTGGTCTCAAACCTTCTGTCCCGTTAATTACCTTGGGTATATCGCTTTCGTTTTTTACACTGCCAATTATTCTCAGCACTAATGCCACAATTTGGCAAAATAGCGTGCATCCAAATGTTCAAGGGCGTGTACTGGGACTGTTCTACACTATTACAGGCTTGGGGGCAGCGTTTGGTACTCTCAGTGCTAGTCCACTGACTGATACAATTCTAGAACCGATGCTGGATGTTGACGGCGTACTTGCTAACAGTATTGGTAGATTAATTGAAACAGGTCCAGGTCGGGGAATTGGGTTTTTGATGATTATGGAAGGGGTGCTGATGTTATTTGTGTCCATCATTTTGTTCAATTATTTTTACTTCCAACATATTGATGAGGAGTTGTTGGTTGGTGATAGAAAAACTGTAGAGAATTTATGAACGGAAAATTTCATCAAACCCAGGAAAAACCAATGCGTGGGAAGATTGAGAAAATTGATTTAGATTCAAAAATTTCAGGTTTTGTCCGCAAGTTGTATATCTATTTGCCCCCCAGTTATGCAGATAATTTGACTCGGAGTTATCCGGTTCTTTATATGCACTCTGGGCAGCACCTGTTTGAGCCAAAAAAAGTGGATGGTGAATCTTGGCGAATACATGAAACAATTGAGCAACTATTACATGGTGATTTAATTCATGAAATTATTGTCGTCGGTATCGCTGCTGCTGCTGCTACTGTGACATCTGATTACTGGCATTATGCGGGTTTGTATAAAGATCAAGCACTAGGAGGTCATACCTATGAGGGTTTCATTATACAAGAGGTAAAGCCTTTTATAGATAATAATTTCAGGACTTTGAGCGATCGCTCCCACACTGCCATAATCGGCTCTTGTGCTGGTGCAACTGTCAGCTATAACATTGCCGAACGCCACCCTGATGTTTTTGGCAAAGTAGGGATGCTTTCCCCGGCTGTTCGTAGTTTTGATAGTAATACTTGGCTCTACTCCTGGCCAATGCAAAAACCACAGTTCATGCTCTGGATTGATGTCGGTGATGCGGAAGGAATTTATACCCGCCCGGTAAGAGAATTGGTTGATGTGCTAGTTATTCAAGGTTGTGTGCCTAATATTGACCTTTTCTACTATTTAGAACCCGATGCTGCTCACGTAGACACTCACTGGGGTAAGCGCTTAAAACACCCACTACTGTTGTTTTTCGGTAAGGAAGGGACACCTGTTTCTGTGGAACTACAAGGTGATCAAGTCCTGGGAGTAGGTAGCGCACCATTAACAGTTAATCCGGTTGTAGAGTATGACACTGGACTACGATGTACTGATCTTACTGGTAGCTATGATGTGGAAGATCCACAGATTTTGCAGGTGCAACCAGGCAACCGATTGACTGGACTTTCCACTGGTATGACCAGAGTATCCTTTTCATCTCAAGGAGTAAAAACATCCGATAATTTCCAAGTTGTACCTAGTTTACCTGATCAAGTGCAAGTTCATCTACGCGCCCATGTTCCAGATGAAACTCCGAATGTTGAGCAGATACATTTTGGAACTATGACCTTACAGCGAACCAGCGGAAATTTCTATGAGGGAAAATATACCTTGCCACGGGGTTTTAATCTAGCAACTGTTTTTAGCTGTGAGATGTATAACTTTGAGTGTCAAAAGGACGGTTCACCAATGCCACTGCGGTTTTTACAAGTGCAAAAAGATATATCTATTGAGTATAGGATTGAAAACTGGTCTAAGCTCTAATCTACAATTTGAGGTTTCATTCAGAGTAAAAAATGATATGGATAAAATCACTCTTGCATCCCAACTTCAATTGGAATTTCCCTATTACTACGTATGTCATTATCCATTAGTAGATTTGCATTTACGCCAGAATCAGGGTCGAAGTATACTCAGTCTCCTACCTAATGCTGATTTTTGGAGTATCCCTGTGTTTAGCGTTGATACCACTGATGTAGTGCCGAACCTGGTGATGCAGCGTGGATATAAGCTTTTTCGAGAGGGGATGGATCTATTTGAATTAACTACAACCGGTGAATCTTCCTTCCAAGAGGGACTTGCTCAAATTAGTGCCTCCATAAAACGCAATCAACCAGTAATTCTTACAGGGACGACTTACGAACTACCACATAGTCCAGATTTTCATAATCCAAATTATCTCAAACCGCCGACTAACTCTACATTAGGTGGTAGTTTTATGATCGGTGATCACTATATCACTGTGGTGGGAATAGGATCTGAAGAGGTTTTCATTTATGACCCTATACCTAACAAGTTTCTGGGAACGATTTCTCTTGAGTCCTTAGAAAAATTCTGGCGCGGGAATCTCCAGTTTCCAGAATTTACTCAAGCTAGGGGCTATTCTTTTTTAGTCACTTACGGTATTATCAATGTGACAATTGCAGAGCATTATCAAAATAAAAAGTTTGATTCGGTGGCAATCAATGTTCTAAATAAAGTCAATACTGCTTTTCTGGAGGGGCGGACAAGAAGTAGACCAGGTAGACTTTATTTATCAGGTGTTGCTCTCAACACTTATATCTATGAAGCTTTTTGTGCTTATTACTCCACATCGGGAGAAATTCCGCAATCTTTGGGAAAATGCCTCTTTGATATGCGCTGGAGTCGCTATTATTTGCGGGACTTCCTCCATGATTTGGATCAAGAACTCAATCTTCCTGTCTCAGAACTCGTGGATGAGATTCTCGTGATTATCCAATTGTGGGAAGAGGTTTACAAATCATTTCTGATTATTGTCCGTAAAAACTCCCAGGACAATCAGACTCAAGTGCAAAAATTTATCACTTTTCTGGCTGAGGTGATCAAACGTGAGAAGGAGTTCCACTGTCAGATTCAGGATTGGTTAAGCAAAACAAAAGTGGGGTAAATTTTAAATGTCAGAACCATCCAAGATTAACGAAACTGTTCAGGGTATTGTCCTGGACTGTATTCAGGAAGTAACTACACAAGGCTGGGGTCGTATCCAAATTGAACAGGGTGCTGCTGCTAATATTCTTGCAGGTGGTGGATACATAGATTCTTTGGGACTGACTTCATTGCTGATAGCGATTGAGCAGGATATTGAGGCTGAGTTGGGATTCACGATTAATTTAACTAGCACAATTACCGAAATTACTCCCAGTAGCACTAATCCATTAGCTACGGTGGGATCATTAACTGATTATATAGTTGATTGTATTCACAATGCTACTGTGTGTGGGGGTGTCTGATGGCTATTGAATTTCTATTGGAGAGGTTTGATCAGACCAAAGATGCTGAGGCGTTAATCTGGGGCGACTCCTACGGAGCGCTAGTTCCCGCCGGGACGCAATGCGTTCGCTATCGTTCGGTGCTTTATAGTGAACTTGGGCAATTAGTCAAATTTTGGCAGGAACGATTGCAAAAGGAGGTTGTTCCCAAAGGTGCAGTGATCGCTTTGGAAGCAGATTTTTCACCCAATTCTGTAGCTTTGTTATTGTCCTTACTCCAACATAATTGCATTGTGGCACTGTTAACAGCAGAGATGAAAACCAGTCGGGACGAGTTGCGTCAGATAGCAGAGGTAGAATGGATCATCAAGGTTGGCTTAGATGATAATGTGAGTATTGAGCAGACTGGAACTCAAGCTAGACATGAGCTTCTGCATCAACTGCGCGATCGCCAACATCCCGGACTGATCATTTTTACATCCGGCTCCACAGGCAAAAGCAAAGCTGCTGTCCATGATTTCATTTTAATGCAAGAGAAGTTCCAAACGGTAAGACCTGCCCAAAGAACACTACTATTTTTATTATTTGACCATATTGGTGGTATTAACACTCTCCTGCACGTTCTCGCCAATGGGGGATGTGCAGTTATACCTTTAGATCACTCTCCAGAAACAGTAGCAGCAGCGATCGCCAAGCATCGGATACAAGTATTACCCACCTCACCCACCTTTCTCAATCTTCTACTTCTGGGTGGTGTTCACCAGAGATACGACCTTAGTTCCTTAGAAATTGTTACCTATGGGACAGAAGTGATGCCAGAAAGCGTTTTGAGCAATTTAAATCAGCTTTTTCCCAATATCCGTTTCCATCAAACCTACGGACTCACCGAACTGGGTATCATGCGTTCAAAATCCCGTTCCTCTGATTCTCTCTGGTTTAAGGTGGGTGGGGAAGGATATGAAACCCGCATCGTCAATGGAATGCTGGAAATTCAAGCCAAAAGTGCCATGCTAGGCTACTTAAATGCTCCAGCACCTTTTACACCAGATGGTTGGTACATGACGGGAGACTTGGTGGAAATTGACGGTGATTGGCTAAAAATTCTCGGACGCAAATCCGAATTGATTAATGTTGGTGGACAAAAGGTTTATCCTGCTGAAGTAGAGAATGTTTTACAGACTATGGAAGGTGTGCTAGAAGTGTCCGTTAAGGGTGAAGCAAATCCCATTACTGGAAATATAGTTACCGCTAAGGTTCGTCTGACAACAGATGAATCTCTGCGGGAATTTCGGATCAGATTACGAGCCTTTTGCCAAGATAAGTTAGAGTCTTACAAAATTCCTATGCGAGTTATGTTGGTGAAAGAAAAACTGCATAGCGATCGCTTTAAGAAAACCCATTAGCTTCTAATCAGAAAAAAAATTCTCACATCATCAAATGAACCAATCACAACTACTAACAAAAACAAATCCCCCAAGTTGGTTAAAAATTTTAGTAATAATCTTCATGGGATTAAGTATTTTCTGTCGGTTTACCAATTTAGGGCAAAAAATTTATTCCAGTGATGAAAATTGGACATCTGTAGCAATTTCTGGACACACATTAAACGAGTTGAAACAGGAAGTTTCTCAAAATCAAGGCATAATTCCCATTAGTAATTTTGACAAATATCAACATATTAATCTAGATCGCGGTGTGGCTGATACAGTAAATTATTTAATCACCTCAGACCCACAGCATCCCCCTTTGTATTACGTTATGGTCAGATTGTGGGCGGAAGTATTTGGAGATTCGCCGGCAGGAGTGAGGAGTTTATCAGCAATCATCAGTTTATTGATTTTTCCTACTGTATATTGGCTCTGTTTAGAGTTATTTGATTCAGCCGTTGTGGGATGGATAGCAATGGCATTAATTGCTGTGTCTCCCCTACAATTATATTTTGCTCAAGAAGCACGTCAATATACTTTATGGATGGTGGAAATCCTTGGATCAAGTGCTGCTTTATTGCGAGCTATGAAACAAGAAAATAAAATTAATTGGGCTTTGTATAGCCTATCTTTAGTCTTGGGTTTATACACCCATTTATTCACGTTTTTGATCATGATATCTCATGGTATTTATGTAATTATTCAACAACAGTTTCATTTTACAAAAACTTTCATTAATTATCTAATTAGTACAATCGCTGCCTTTTTAATATTTTTACCTTGGTTGCTTGTATTTATCACCCATCTTCAAACAGCATTAGCGTTAACTTCAGGGTTTGGCATAAAATATATCAATAATCCTTTCGAGCTAATTGCTATTTTTCTAGACCGAGTTACTCGCATATTTTTTGATCTAAATTTTACTACAAGTATAATACTTGCCCGCTTCACTGATGAAGGTTCTTTATACTATAGTATTACTTCGTTAATATTTAGCTTAATTCTAATTATTTATTCCCTATTTCTTCTAGTAAGAAATTATCAAAATAAAGCTTATTTATTTATTTTTCTATTGGGAGGATTTCCTAGTTTATTGTTGATGGTATATGACATAACCTCTGGAGGAAGTCGGTCTCTTCAAGTCCGCTACCAATTGCCTTTATATCTTTGCTTAGAAATTACGGTAGCTTATCTTTTAAGTTTTGCTTTTCAAATTCTGCAAGAGCAACTTTGGCGGAGAAAAATAGCTCAATTACTGATGGTTTTATTTCTTTTAGCTGGATTAGTTTCTGATGTTACATTTTTTCAAGCTCGGAGTTGGTGGACGCAATCAAGTAGTAGATTGATTATCCAAACTATTCAAACTATGAATAAATCAGAAAGTCCATTATTGGTAATTAATAACGCTCCTATAAATTTAGGAGGAATTTTAGCTTTAAGTCATTATTCTCCAAAAGTTCCTTTATTGCCAGTAGCAGACAATGAAATTATGCAAATTCCTGAAAATTATCATCAGATTTTCTTCATACAAAATAATAGTCGGTCATTCCATCAAATGGAACAGGATGAAAAGTATGCTGAAAAAGCAATAATAGTATTGGATATACCACCGGGAGGTTTATGGGAATTTGAGAAAGGTCAGCAATCATAAACATTGATTTTGAAAGTAAAATTATCAATAGAGAAAAAGGCAATGAATCATTTTCTGGAGATTACCAATCTCATCAACAGACTGCAATTAAGTTCTTCTTGGGTTTTTCTCAGTCGTCTGGTTCGTTTCGCTATTGTAGGTTTAAGTGGTGTATTTGTAGATTTGGGAGTATTTTACTTTCTACATACATTCTTAGGTTGGTTATTAACTCCCAGTGGAATGCTTTCTACCGAAGTGGCAATTATTAATAATTTTCTCTGGAATGATGTATGGACATTTGGTGATATATCTGATTCACAACAGTTAGATAATAAGCGATTACAAAGGTTTTTCAAGTTTAATCTAATTTGTTTTTTCGGACTGATTTTAAATAGTTTAATTGTGAATTTTTTAGTTTATAAATTTGAAATCAATGAATATATGGCAAAATTGATAGCAATTATTTGTGTGACATTCTGGAATTTTGGTATTAATTTAAGGTTGAACTGGCAAATTAAGGAAACAACAGAATCATGATCACTAATAGCTTAAACGACTTGATATCAGTCCCGGTGGGAACGTTAAAAATTCCGGCATTGTCAGAACTTTCGCAGTCTAACGAGCCTGTTTATTGCTCTTTGATTATTCCTACATACAATGAAAGCAAGAACATTTTAGCAGTGGTGCATTTGTTAAGCCATTTGCTTGATGAAGCGTTACCAAATAATTATGAATTGGTTGTAATTGATGATGATAGTCCCGATCGCACATGGGAAATTGCCCAGGGACTAACAAAAGATTATCCTCACCTGCGGGTGATGCGTCGTCAGGGAGAACGAGGCCTATCTACTGCGGTGATTAGGGGTTGGCAGGTAGCTCAAGGGCAAATACTAGCAGTAATTGATGGGGATTTACAACATCCGCCAGAGGTATTAATAAAGTTATTAGAGGCGATCGCCCAGGGAGCGGATCTTGCTGTTGCTAGTCGTCATGTAGAAGGTGGTGGAACTAGTGATTGGCAATGGCATCGGCGATTTTTATCACGGGGGGCGCAATTCTTGGGATTGATGATTTTACCCAGTGTCGTTAGTCGTGTTTCTGATCCCATGAGTGGTTATTTTTTAGTCCGTCGAGAAGCGATCGCCCAGCAATCAATGAATCCCCTGGGTTACAAGATTTTAATTGAAGTATTAGGGCGATGTCAGATTAATCGTATTACAGAAGTCGGCTATGTGTTTCAAGAGCGTCAAGAAGGAGCGAGCAAAGTCACTTGGCGACAATATTTAGAGTATTTAATGCACTTAATCCGGCTGCGTTTTTAATAGTATAATCACTGTCAATAAATTTTGTTTGTTTTACGTTCACTCAGGTATAATCATGGAAAAAATTACTGCTACAGTCTACGACACAATTGACCCCTACCAATGGGTAACAGATATAGCTCATCAAGCCTGGAAAACTAGAGATCAGGAAGTTTGGGCTAACAACATTCAAGACTTGATTACACCTGACGCAGTTGTTCTTGATGCTGGATGTGGATTAGGAAGATTACTGCCTCGGTTTTGGTCAGCTAAAAAGATTGTTTTGGTCGAACCAGATCAAAAGAGATTTTTGCACGCTTCCGTAGTAGCTAAATGTTTGCTTAATCAAGACCAAAAACTATTAGAAAAATTAAAGGATGACGGGTTTTGGCAAACTGATGAATATAATGGTTTACTCAAGGAAGCACATACATCACCAGTTAAAAGTGATAAAGTTCATCTTCTGAATGATGTCATGCAAAGTCCAGCTATTGAGCAATATGGAAAGTTTGATCTCATCGTTTGTTCCCACATTTTTGAACATATTTCTTTAGACATTATCCAAGAAAGTATCGCCGCTTTTTATAACTTTCTGAAGCCAAATGGTTCTTTAGTAATATTTGCTTGTAAATCTCCCATCCTCTATCACAAGAAGGCCAGTAAAGAGTTTTCTACTCATCTTCTGATTGCACGAGCAGAATTTGCTGAAACTTGCAAAGGTGGTCCGTCCGCAGGTTTAGGAGTCAGATATATGCCATTTGAACTGTTCCAATCAATCCTTTCTAATCCGTTCAATCCCACATTACAAGAGACATTTGGAGATGAGTTTAAATCCAAATCAGAACATTATCAACTTCCTACCACACCGCTATTTACCATCAAGCAATGGGAGGCATATCATTCTGAGTTTTATACTCACAAAACTATGGAAGTGGGAACATATATTGAATATCCACAAATTCAGGCTCTTCTCTATCATCCAGTTAAACCAATAGAGAGTGTGGCAGAAGTATTAGAACTTGAACATCAAGTTAATCAAAATGAAACGTTGAAAAAAATGCATTTGATTGATATGGTTGTAGTCGCAAAAAAAATGAACCCTGATATTTTTTAGACTTCAACAATAAATCCAGGACTTACGCAACTGGCACATTGGCAAGGTGCATCAGACAGCAAAAATTTAGCAAATAAACAGATTGTTGATATCTGATGCACCCTACAATAGATTTTTGGTGTGACACTTGCGTAAGTCCTAAAATCCTTAAAATGCTGATGATCATTAGTTTTCCAACACACCATTTTTAATTCGGAGGAATGCTATATGCGCTATTTTGATGAATACTGTGAAATACATTTAGACCCTAACATTGCACCATATACATGGGTGTTTAGAACTAACGAGAAAATCTGTATCAGATTTGGTGTTCACTTATCCAAACATCCAGATTTGGGGCAGATAGCTTATGAGTTAAATGATGGACAAGGATATTGCGATATAGATCGCATTGTAGCACAGCCGGAAAGCGTCATCGAAAATGGCTTTAAAATGTTTTCAGTCGTCTTACCTCCTATTGGAAATGGCGGAGGATATGAATATAGGTTAGGATACGTGGATACTGATGGGAATGAACATACAAGTGAGCGATCGCAGTTCCTCTTTATCTGCGATGAAGCACCACGTTCAATGGCAGAAATTCCCTCCCTATTTCTCGGATTTGTCAATAATCAGCCCCTGTATGGACCTAAACCATCAGTGTCCATCACACCTGGTCCTGATGATTGGAATTCTCGTTTATTTTACTCAATCATTATTGATAGATTTGCTCGCAGTACGGACAACGATAACACTGGTCTAAGTGCAGTTAAATATGATCCATCTTCTCCCCATGCCAGTCATGGCGGCACAATTCGCGGTGTAACTGACCAGATAGCATACTTGAAAGCACTAGGAATCAGAGTCATTATTCTGAGTCCTGTCTATGTCAACGAGGCTGATGGTTATCATGGCTATCATCCTATTCATTTATTAATGGTTGATCCCCGTCTGGGTACACTTGAATGTCTGCGTGAATTGGTGAAAAAAGCGCATGAAGCTGATATTGCCGTCATTTTAGATGTAGTTGTCAATCACATCGCAGATAGCATTAACTGGGAAGAATATGGCGGTCCACCAGGGGGAGAATTCAAGTATGTGCAAGGTGAAGAAGCTGCGGTTATGCCTTTTCCCATCGAGGCACGTAATACGGCGCTTTTTCACGGACCAGAATACACCGACATGGTGAATCAAAGACTCTTTGGGTTTCTCGAAGACTGGCGCACGGAGACGAAATATGTCCGCGAGTTACTGATTCAACACCTTAAATACTGGATTGCCGAAACAGATATTGATGGTTTTCGCTACGATTCAGCCCGTCATGTTGGGGTTGATTTTTGGGAACCTTGTGTAGAAGAAATATTAAGATATGCAACACATCTAGGGAAAAAAGAATTTATACAAATAGCAGAACACGCAGGAAGCACCCACGCAGAAGTAATTGAATATAATAGTGCCAAATTTTCCGGTTTGATTGACTATCCAACCTACTATTCTATTAAAAATAGTCTGGCTGATGGTCATTGGCTAGGAGGTTTTGCAGATTATTGTTGTGGTTTTCTAAAACCATCGCAGCAATATCATCATGGTTGGCAGAATAATCTGATGTTCCTGGATAACCAAGACACAACCAGAATTTTTCATCAATTCTTGTGTCGGATGGAAAATCGAGATGAAGCGCGAGTCCGGTTACATTTTGCCCTTGCTTGTTTAATTTTAGGTCCACAAACACCTTTTATCTATCAAGGAACAGAACAAGAGTTTTGTGGTGCTTTAGGAGTATATCAATGTGAGGATACAGGGAATTGGCTGGGTCATGATTGTTATGTACGGGAGGATATGTTTGAAAATCCTGCTTGTGCTTGGCAGTTTGGGTCAATTAATCGGAAAACCTTTCAGCCATATAGTCAACACCATCCCACTTTTTTACTAATTCACAAACTTGCTGAAATTCGTGGGCAAAACAAACTGATTCAAAATGGCACAAGAACCTTATTGTGTTCTCATGAAAATGGTATGTGGTGTGTGCTTATTCATGGTACTGGTGATCAACAACCGCTGTTAATAGCCATGAATTTGGGAATTACTCCCGTATCTGAGCAGAGTTTAAAGATTCCTAGCTGCTATGGAGATTTTTGTACAATTGATATCCTAATTACTACGTCAGGTGGATTACTTAAACTGGTGGCAGACGAAATACAAATTCAGCTTTCAGCTTTTACATTTATGCTGGGGAAACTATCCAAAAGTCTTTCTTGAATATTAATATTTTGAGTATTTTAGCCAAGTTATACATCTAAATTTGTGATACAAAATTCAATCGGCTACTGAGAGGATGTTTGAAAAGTATCAGAATTAATCGAGATCCCCCCAACCCCCCTTACAAAGGGGGGCTAAATTCCTCAAAGTCCCCCTTTTCAAGGGGGATTTAGGGGGATCTGCGGGTGTCAGATACCACACGAAAAAGTTTTCAAACAACCTCTGACTCTATTATCAATACATATAATCCACACAGCTTAATCGTTTGATTCTATTGTTTGAATTAAGATTTTACTCTTTTCTCTTTTGCTTATGATATAAGGGATATAGTAATGCTAAACTCCTACACATCTAGGTTTAGCAAAAAAATCTGGAGTCAACTAAAATCATTAACACTGATTAACCATATAAAGATGAATGGATTTAAACTCAGAGCAGTATCGCAATTTTGGGCGATCGCCAAACTCTATTGGTTAGGTAATGAAAAACGAGGTGCGATCAGTTTACTTGGACTTCTAGCGATTTTACTATTCGCTAATACTCAAGTTAAGGTTTTTCTAAATACCGTACAGGGAAACCTGATTTCTGCCCTTTCGGTTCGTAATAGTACAGGATTTTGGCAAGGTATAACAGTTGCTTTTGCTGGAATTGTTATCTTTGGTTTTTTAAACTCTGGCTATGGCTATTTACGAGAAATAATCGGTTTATATTGGCGCAAATGGTTAACCCATGATTTACTCAATCAATATTTTCAAAATCGTGCTTTTTATGAATTGAGTAATTTTGATAAAGAAATTGATAACCCAGACCAACGTATTTCTGAAGACGTTGCTAATTTTTGTCAGCAATCTATTGGTTTCTTGGTCAATTGTCTGGAGTCAATTTTGGTAGTGATTGCATTTAGTGTCATTCTCTGGTCTATTTCTCCTAATTTAGTTATTGCTTTAATACTCTATTCTATATTAGCTTATACAATTACTATTGTTTTTTATGGTAAAAAATTAACTCAACTCAATATTGAACAACTCAGAAAAGAGGCTAATTTTCGCTTCAGCTTAGTTCGCATTCGAGAAAATTCTGAGTCTATCGCCTTCTATAATGGCATATCTCAAGAAGAAAACAAAGTTAAATTTATATTTAATCAAGTATTTAATAATTTTAAAAAATTAATCCTCTGGTCAGAAGTATATTTAAATGTATTTAAATATCAATTTGGTTATCTGCCTTGGATTATCCCAGCGTTAATTTTAGGAAACCAAATTCTCTCAGGGGAAACTGAAGTAGGCAAAATCACCGAAGCTGGAGGAGCTTTTGGACAAGTTGCTTTTTCAGTGAATTTGATTATGTATCAATTTGAAAAATTTACAAAATTTGCTGCGGCCATTAATCGGTTATATGTTTTTCATGAATATCTCCAAAAATCCAGAAAATCAACTGCTGATAACAGCAATATTCAGATACTAAAAGAAAACAGATTAGCATTTGAAAATCTGACTGTTCAGACTCCTAACTATGAAAAAACCCTATTTCAAAACCTTTCTCTAGAATTACAAGCGGGTCAAAGCTTACTTGTCATGGGAGATAGTGGTTGTGGGAAAAGTTCTTTATTGCGTGTCTTAGCTGGCTTATGGAATTCAGGAACTGGTGTAATTGTGCGTCCAGAATTAGAAGAAATACTATTTTTACCTCAGCGTCCTTACATGATTTTAGGTACTCTGCGAGAGCAGTTAATCTATCCCCATAGCAATGCTAATATTAGTGATGAAGAACTTTATCAAATCATCAAGTTAGTGAATTTATCAGACTTAGCCACAAGATTTGGGGGTTTAGATATAGAGAAAGATTGGAGTGAAATTCTTTCTTTAGGAGAACAACAAAGATTAGCTTTTGCTCGGCTTTTAATCACTAAACCCAAATATGCTATCTTAGATGAGGCTACTAGTGCGTTAGATGTTAAAAATGAAGAAAAACTTTATAATTTGCTGATAGATATAGAGACAACCTTTATTAGTGTTGGACATCGCCCGACTCTCAAAAAATATCATCAAATTGTTGTTAATCTTTCAGCTTCAGGTCATTCCACTGGAGTTTAGACTAAGAGAACTCCACAAAAAAGAGGGCGCAGATAGCGGCTGGGGGATACTGAAAAATAGAGTAGATAAGTAGGGCTTGCTGAATAAACATAAAACCGGGACAAATAAATGACTTGATGGGGATAGAAAGTGAAAAAGGTGCAAGAAAAAGAGTTAAAATGGGTAAAATCCCTTGCATCAAGGCGCATTAAGATGTATATAAAATCGCAAGAACAGGAAACAGCACCGGAAAAGTTTCAACAACCCTTCGAGGAGAAATTGGCATTAGATAACCGATGGGTAATCATGCCACCTGTAGACCAGCAGATGTCAGTTATCCCACAGACTTAGGATTATTAAATCAAGCCAGAAAGCGCACAGAAACAATTATAGATATTCTATATAAATCTCTAGAAGGAAAAACTATAAACAAACCAAGAACTTACAGAAATATAGCTAGAAAAGATTACTTATTAGTAGCCAAAAAAAGGAGACCAACTGTTCAAGAAAGAACAAAAGCTATTAAACAACAACTGCAATATATCAAAAGAAATTTATCTCATATCCAGCAATTAATTGAGCTAAGTACCTCACTCTCAGAACTGAGTAACAGACAATATAAAATGTTGTTAGTAGTAGCAGAAATTCATCGTCAACAACTGTGGTTATATGAAAATAAAAAACAGAAAATAGAAGACCGTATAGTCAGTTTAACTCAACCACATATCCGTCCAATTATCAGAGGCAAAGCGGGTAAAAGGACAGAATTTGGGGCAAAGTTATCAGCTAGTTGTTATGATGGATATGTGTTTTTAGACCACATCAGTTGGGATAATTTTAACGAATCAGGAGACTTAAAATCGCAGGTAGAAGCATACAAAACTGACACTGGATATTATCCTGAATCCGTTCATGTGGATAAAATTTATCGGACAAGAGAGAATCGAGCTTGGTGTCAAGAAAGAGGAATTAGAATCAGTGGTCCGCCGTTGGGAAGACCACCTAAAAATGTCAGTAAAGAAAATAAGAAACAGGCTGCTTATGACGAAGGTATTCGTAACTATATTGAAGGTAAATTTGGGCAGGGTAAACGAAGATTTAGTTTGGGTAGAGTCATGGCTAAACTTCCTCATACCTCTCTAACTGCTATTGCTATTACTTTTTTAGTTATGAATCTTTCTACCTTACTATCAAGGGGTTTTTGGGGATTTTTATGGCAATTTTTCCAAATAATCTCTTTTTTCTTTAATTCGATTAGAAAAAGTGATGTTTTGCCTAATTTTAAACAACAAAAACTTATCTTTGCTTTTGCCTAACTACCTAGTTAATTTTTTTTGCCTTTTTCCACTTTTTCAGCAAACCCTAAGTAGGGGGTAACTGTTCACAGGATTAATTCGGCTACCAGAAAAAATAAGTAGAAAGACATGGTAGAGTAGAAGGCATGGAAAAAATCTGCCACATCTGCCACACCTATAAAATGGAAATACTGGTGGGAGTCAACCTTCTCCTTCTCTACTCCCACAAGTTCCTGCCCCTAAATAAGTTTAAGTTATAAATACTGCTGTGTTTTGCGTAGTTATTCATTTGTACTCCAGATGGATTAGCAAGTGATTGTTCGTGACCCGCCCAACTAGCAGCGAACTGCTTGCAGCAGCGCTTCGCTATCGCCACCGGGATTTTGTATTCTGTGGATAACCTTATGCAGTAGGCGTGGCGCAAACAGTAAGCAGTGAAAGGGATGTTTGCGCGAGAAAATGCTTTAGTTACTCGCTGTCCATATTCCTTGAAAGTTTTAGCAGTGCATGGTGATGGGTGCTGATTCCATAATTCCCAATCTTTGACCCACTCCAAATAGTACGGATAAACTTCTCTGTAACCTGTTTTACCTTGATTAACTTTTAACAGATATGGGTGTTCTGAGGAAATTTCACAGAAAAATATTTCATGTGGTCTGAGTCCATAAGTCGCTAAAACTCCATAAGCCCATTGCCAGTAATTTTTAAATAATTTTCTGTTGGATTCTATTTCTGCCTTGCTGGGAATATAGCGGGGTGTAGTTTCGCTGATACCATAGTTTCCCGTATAAGGTTTAAGGTCAATGTTTATATTTGCAAATTTAGCTAATGCCGTTAATTTCTCGCATACCAATTGCCTCTTTCTGGTGTTAGCTGGTACTTGAGATGCAGCCGCTAATATCGTTTCTGGGGTAAGTTCATCTTCCAAAAGTCGCCATGCTGGCAAGTAATCTGATTTCCAGGTGGTTTCGGTTATAGGAGTTTTCCCCTTGCGGTTGTAGTAATCAGCCTCAAATTTCTCAATCCATAATTTAGCGTTGTCAGTGGTATTTTCAGTAATTGCTAATTCCTTGACAAGATATTCAGACCACTCAAATTTCCCCTGGGCCAATAAACCTCCAACTTTCTTGGCTTCTGATTCAGCAAATTGTAACCCAGCAGGATTGGCGTAAATCCCCAAAGATAAAAGCTGTTGGTAAGGTGGCTTGTCTATTCCTGGTTTTGGCGGAAATGTGGCACGAAGTGAGAGACGATCTCCCCGCTGATAAACCACTACACCGATATTGCCGGCTTTTAATCTTGCGTTAACCTCGTCTAATGTCCACTTCTTGCTGTTCATTGATCTAAAGTTGATCTATTATTCTGTTATTTTCCACTAAATTCTAAAGTGTTGCGGCACGATGGAGAAATATCAAAAGGTTAATATAACAGGGCATTGAAACGACAAAACCCCTGATTTCTCAAGGGTTTCACTAGGGCCAGCAGTTGGATTTGAACCTACGACCTTCCGATTACAAGGCAGAATTTATTTATCTAAAACCCAGTGTTAGCAATGGTTTTGGCTACATCTAAAATAATTGATCTAATTTTGAGCTACCCTATTAATGCTGTAATAATTTTTAACAAAGTGTTCCTATTTGTAATGCCCACTAATCCTACACTACCCGTTTTAACAACATGGACACTATTTACACCCAATTTCTCGGATAATAATTATCCATCAAAAAATGATAATTTGACACAGGTTCTCCACTTAAATTAAGAGAGTTTGATCTTATTTTTTTCAAAATGAGAATTGCTGCTCGGAAGGAGTTAGCATTGATGGAGGATTTGATTCCGTTGTTGCACAAGCTGGCGCAGGGGCGAGAAATTTCGGGGTTGGGGGCGTATGAGCAGTAATATAGATATCGTCGGTACTAGACAAACGACATAAAAACAGCTATGAACCCTATTTTGCAACAAATTCAACACCATGCTGCCGCTCTACCGATATCATCGCAAGCGGAGTTACTGAATTATGCTGTTTATTTAGAACAAAAAGCACGAGAAAAAACGCCTATCACTTTAAACCAAGTAAGGCGCGAAGGTTTGGCGCAAGCATTGGCGCAGGCGGTGGCGTTAAATCCTTTTGCAGAAATTACTGATCCAGTTGTTTGGCAGCGTGAACAACGCCAAGATCGCAATTTGTTCGGGAGAGACGATGCTGATTGATAGTAATTTGATTATTTATGCCACTCAGCCGCCATATACGCAGTTGCGTAGCTGGTTGGTGAATTATGCCACGCATTATTCTGCGATTAGTCGTTTGGAAACATTGGGCTACCATCGTTTAGGTGAGGCTGAAAAACAGGCCATCATGGCGATTTTAGATAACTTGGATGTTTTGATGATCAATAAAGTTACGCTGGAAATTGCGGTGGCTTTGCGCCAACAGCGAAAAATGTCCGTAGGTGATGCCCTAATTGCTGCAACCTGTTTAGATTCTGATCTACCGTTAGCAACGGCAAATATAAAAGATTTTGAGTGGATAGAGGGTTTGGTGATCCACAATCCATTGGAGCTAGGGAGTTAGCATTTTATGGATGATTTGATGGCGCAGGGGCGGGACATTTCGGGGTTGTTTACAAAAGAGGCTGTTTTGGATTGGGAAACACAGCATGGGGGTGAGCTATGAGTGTGCCTAAGTTGCGCTTTCCTGAGTTTTGGAATACGGGGGAGTGGGAAATGTTCACGGCGATTCCCAGGTCGCGCTAGTTACACTATCGCTCGGTATTTTAGATGGATACACCGATGGAAGAAATAGTCAAATTTTAGGAGGTATAATTAAATCTAAATATTCTCTTTTAAATTAAAAAAATGACTGAATTTGATTTTATAGAATCTATACCAGGTTTTATTTCCCTGGTTGATCTAAATTGTAGATACTTGAGAGTCAACAACAATTTATCTACTTTATTTAAAGATAGCGTTGAAGGTAAAATAGCAGGTGACAAATGCTATGACCAAGCTAGAGAAATAAAAAAATTGATTAATTCCCCAGTGGGAACAGAGACAAATTGGGAATATCATCATGATGATATATGCTTGGCAGTTTGTAGCAAACGGTGTGAAAATTTTATCATTAACCAAGCAATTGATATTACTGACAGAAAAAGCTTAGAGCAAAAGCTTTCTGCATTAGCTAAACGACAAGATGCCTTACTAAAAGCTATTCCTGAAGCGGCTGAATCCGGTTCTAGCAGACGCTCTAGTGAAGAATTAAAAACGCTTGTTAAGTTATTAACTCAACGTCCGATAATTGAGAAAGAATCTACTGAATCTCTGATAAAATTAGAGGTGGAGTTAAGAGAAAATACTGCTAAAATCCAAAATATTGAAAAACTTCTTTTTTGGGATGATACCTCGCTTTTGGGACGAATTAAAGAGCTTGAAATTCACCAGAATAATGATAATGTGAACTGGCATGAAATTGAAACAAGCAAAAAAAATATAGAGAAATTATCTGAAATTGCCGGCATTATTGTTAACATTCCAGGTGGAGGAAGAACAATATTTGTGACATTAATCATAGTTAATGTTTTAACTACCTTTTTTGTAGATATTGCTGCAAGGGTGGTAGACATCCATGAAATAATTCCAATAGTTAGAGATGCAAAGCCTTAAAATAATTTGTAATTCGTAATTAAACCCCAAAATTACGAATTGCGAATTAGTAATTAAAAATGTTATTGATTTACCAATAGAAACTCCCTAATTTGTAAATCTTCTGGAAATTCAGATAAAATTCCACCTTTTTTATCACTGATTTTGTAGGGTGCATTATCTAACATTGGTTTTGCTCCAAGTTGTTTGATAAATATTCGTACTTGGGCTTTTTGGCAAGCTTTGGTGAGCGATAGCGAAGCGCTGCTGCAAGCAGTTCGCAAATGTTCAATCTCACAAACACGGGCATTGTGTCCAGACTCCCCACCAAGAATGCACCAACTTAGTCGGGGTATACACTGATTACAAATTGCTAATCCAGCTACAGGTGCAGCGTCAACAGCATAGAGAATGTCCCGTTGTTCACCGCAGCCATCACAGATACCCGCACCAATAAACTCGCTTAAATACTCTGATAAATCAATATCTTCCAAAACTGGTTCACAACTGAGAAAACGAATTTTGGCAGGTGTTTTTAGCAGATAATAAACATCTTCAGCGTCTTTCTGTGTGCATACTGAATACCCCAACCACAGATGATCCAATGGTAACTTGAGTTCCGTTTCCTCTAAGAATCTGCAACTTTCCTCAACCAATTTGCGTACCCGTTTTGTTAGCTTGGTTTCTAGTATTTCGGATTTAGCTTTCACCAATGCAGATTGAATCTTTTGGAGACGGTCAGGACTGGTGAAATACTGGTGCATAATTTCCGGGCGTTTGGTGAGAATTTGGTAAATGTTCCACCGGGCGATGATCATATAGGCCACAGCTTCATCTATGAACTCAAAGGGAACTTTTTCATGAAATAAATCCCCCAAATTAGCGACAAATACGAGTTCGGGGTTTTCCCAATTTCCCCATTCCAAAATCCATTTTAAGCGTTGGGGTTGTAGATTGATTTGCCCTGTCCATTGCAGTTTACCATTGGTTGATTTTCTGACTGTTCCTGCAAAAACATCGGATATTTTGGGGTTGGGATGATGTGAATGAATCCAACTTTCTAACACTGCATAGCAATTCGCGCAGCCGTCCGAATCTGGATCACACCCCGTTACTATTGGCCATGTATTACCAGTCCATTCAATATTAGAATCTTTACTCATTTTTTTATCCTTATTAATTAACATCAAACATTAAAAAAAGCCGGGATAACCCCAGCTTAATTGTCATTTAATTACCATAGATATCACCTTCTGGTATATATTCATCGGCAACAGGGGAATTACCATTAACAGTGAAAGTCTCTACTGGTTTGGATTTATCAAGCAGTTTTCTGTATTCTTCTCTGACAGCTTCCCGACATTTATCTTGGAGAAGTTGAGTACACATATCCTCGTTTTCTCCTTCTGATATTGATGCCCAGAGTGAACAGCCTAATACGGCACTATTAAAGTCGCCTAAGTTAAACTTTCTTTCGTAGCTAACTGCGATGGTTTTGATGAACATTTTAACCTCTATTTTTATTGAAAATTAACCAAAATCATTAAGCGGTAGCATTAAAAAAAGCCGGGATTTCTCCCAGCCTGTAATTCCAATTAATTAACTGTTTTCAGGACTCCTTTGGGCAATCTCAGCAGAAATTTCCTGGTACATATCGTATGCACCAATGCAATCATCAGGTAGATTACTTGGATATTTATAGCCATATCTTAGTAAGGCATAAAGTAAATTGATTTCATCATCATCGAAGTTAGCAAACCGAGATTGATTAGTTTCGAGATTATTACAAATTGATTCAGGCATATTTTTCTCCATTATGTAACATTAATGATTACCAATACCACTAAGCGGTAGCACTAATCATTTTCTAAACATGACAACATTAATAGGCTGGGAAACCCCAACCCGATTAATTACTGATAAACTTCTAAAAAGACCCAGGAATAAACCTGAGTCAAATAACTAGATAAAAGATGTTTTCTTATTAGCAAGTTCAATTAATTCATCTACAAATTTACATAAAGTTTCCATATCATCATTTGGAGCTTTACGAACTTGTATAAACGTTTCATCTAAATCTGGTTTATCACCATCTCCCATCAGTCCGGGGTCAAACAAGATATGAACTAATGCTACCTTAGTGTTCTTAGCCCATCTGCTAACTTGAATTTCATAATGTCCATATAATCCATCATCATAGCGATGATCTTTACATATAAACATGGAACTCTCTAAAAACTCTATAAACTTTTTATCCTGTGAAATCCAGGTTCTTTTTTCCATTTT
>NZ_VIKY01000264.1:0-310 GCF_009711925.1 Dolichospermum sp. UHCC 0352
CCTACTGACAACTGTACGGGCGAAGCATTTGGAGAACTATTTTTGGCAATGACCGATAATTTATCTTCCAAATGCGACCACTGTACGGGCGAAGCATTTGGAGAACTATTTTTGGCAATGACCGATAATTTATCTTCCAAATGCCTGTCTCTTATACACATCTAGATGTGTATAAGAGACAGAGCCTACAGCATCCGGGGAAATGTCCGTAATGAATTAGGAGATAAGCAAGGAGCAATAGATGATTACACCCAAGCCATTAAGATTGACCCTAACTTATACCTAGCCTACAGCATCCGGGGAAATGTCC
>NZ_VIKY01000265.1:0-412 GCF_009711925.1 Dolichospermum sp. UHCC 0352
TTGCAACACTGTTCCAGTGACCTTAGAACTGTTTAATCACAAGCGACAGAGCAGGGAACTGGCAACGCATTCGGTGGGTGTCGTGACTCAAATAACGGCTACCATGAGAGTAGACTCAGGGTGGTCTGGTCAGTACGGCTTGCTTGATTATTCTTGCAAGCCCAGTCCCTTTAGGGCTGGGTTACTGACATCAGTTGATAACATAATTATTACCTCACTAAATAGTCTTTATGTCCATTATATCAAGTTTGTGAACTTTTGGGAATTATTTATACTAACACTTTTAAATCACCAATGAGTCCCCAAAAGTTTGTAGCGACTGTTTTGAATGTCAAGCGATAGCGAAGCGCGACCTAGGAATCGCTTGTAGGTTAGATGGATAAAGTGCGATAGCGAACGCATTGCGTCCCGG
>NZ_VIKY01000265.1:529-1416 GCF_009711925.1 Dolichospermum sp. UHCC 0352
TGATAAAGTGCGAGTTCGCCACTTACACCCTGACCAAATGCGAAAAACCCAATAACAGCTTAACCAAACCTACAGTTTTAAATACATCAGCCAAAAAATAATTTAATCATCATAATTCTACCCAATTCTCTAAACTTAAACCCTCAACTCTGGCCAAATCACTATCATTAGAAACCACAATTAAATCTTTAAGAATAGCAGTAGCAGCGATTAAAACATCTTCAGTTTGAATTGGTACACCCCTTAATCTCAAATTAGCATGAATTTGAGCAGCTTTTTCTAAAATTGCTAAATCATCTAAGAAAATAATCGGATATTCTTGACAAAATTCCTCAAATCTTGCTCTTTGTTTTGGTGCATCAACCGCTAAAAAACCTCGCCTAATTTCAAAATAGGTGATACAACTAATAAAAATCTTTTCTTCCTTAGACTCACTAATTGTAATCTTGTGAAGAATTTGGGAATTTTGTTTGAGTGCTAAAGAAACAATATTAGTATCTAATAAATAATTCATAAATTTTCTATTTTCTTTTAACTGCATCATCAAAAATTGCCATTTGTTCAGGAGTAAAATCCTCTCCTATTTTAGCCAAAAGGTGTAGAGCCATGATACCACTACAACGCTTTTTAAGACTTTCTTCTGATATCTGACTAAATTCTTCTAAAGAAAAGTTTTCTTTAAATACTTTTACTAAATCTTGAACCATTTTCGTATAATTTAGATCCTCTTTAAATAAAGGACGTTCTTCCATTAAAATAGCAACAACATTCTCAATTCTCTTAATTATTGATTCTTGTTTCATAAGAATACCCGGTAAGTGGGAAACTCAGAGTCTTTAGACCTGAGAGGGAAACGACACGAGCGGTTTTAACCGCTGTGGATATTA
>NZ_VIKY01000026.1:0-7285 GCF_009711925.1 Dolichospermum sp. UHCC 0352
TTTATCTTCCAAATGCTTCGCCCCTACTAACAAATCTCGTTTCCAAATAGGCAACAACACCAGCGTCTTTCAGCTTAATCATCTATGCTAAAAGTTATGCACTCAACCGCTAATTCCACTATACCAAAATCAGCTTGGGAGGATTTAAGTCAACTCCCAGCCTCGAGTACAATTCAATGGGAAAATATCAAAACTCAGTTAGATTTAGTGCTATTAGCCCTAGAGACCTTAACTGGCATTGGTTCAGAGGCAATGCTATCAGCCGCAGTTAGTCTGGATTTAGAATCAAAAGTACCAGATCGGGTAGCCCTGTGGCGATTGCGGCAATCGAATCCCCTTCGCAAAAGTCAAGGAGGACGAAAAAAATTAGATGTAGAAGAAGCGCGATCGCTAGTTTTAATTATCTGTTATCTCGCCAAGCAGCACCAGGAATTAATTCGCCGGGCTGTCGGTTTATTAGAGCAGATGACAGCAAATAAGCAACAACCTCACCAAACTGCGTTATTGGGAGATTATATAGATAGTTTTTGTAATACTTACCAAGAACGCATGGAAGAGGAAGAAGCCACTCCTGGGGATATACTTACCCACCTAGCCCTAAAACTGTTAATAAATTTACTCTTTTATAGTGCCGGCGGTGGACACCGTCGTTTGTGGTTAGCACTCATAGACCTTTCCACAAAATAATTTGTGATTTGCGATTTTCACTCCCAATCTAAAATCCAAAATTCCCTATTTTTTTCGTTGAAATTGTTGTTATGTCTCTATCAAATCCTGTCATTCGTCGCTATACCCCCCCCACTTGCACACTAGAAATCTGGGCGGAAAACTCCCCTTTGTCCCGGTGGACAGACAAAACTATTATTAATGATCCTAGTTTTCGTCTGCAATTTGATGATCCACAACTACCAGAAGCACAGAAAATTATCATCCAGGGTGATCACCAGCAGCTAGAAGTTTTATGTAATATTGTTACTACTTACGTTCAAAAGCTGCTGCAACAATCTGCCGAAGATTTTAGTATCACTTTAGCAGGTAATGATTATCCCCATACAGGATCAGAAGCAGCTCCAGAATCGCCCGATATTCCCCCGTCTGCCTTTCCTACCCAAAATTTACGATCCTTTAACACTCAAATTCCCCAAACGAAAGTTTATTTAGAATCTAGTAGTAATTTAACTCACAAACTCTTTTTTGGTGATCTTGCTAACCAGACATCTGGACAGGTAATTAAACTGAGTTTACTACAACTATTTGATTTAGCAACAGCTTTAGATGAATACACATCTGATATGATTGTTTTACCAACTACTAGTAGTCAAACTGTCAGGCAGAATCTACCTAAGTGGGCCCCTATAGCCGCAGTTTTGGTATTAGCAGCCGGCTTAACACCATTTACCTGGCAATATGCCAAGAATATTCAGAAAAATCGGCAGAGAATAGCTAAAAATAGTCCTGAGTCCGTCAAACCAGTGGCGATAGAACCTTCTGTACAAGACACTACAGCAACGCCGCCACTCCCTTTAATCACGCCTCAGCCCCAACTGATACCACCACTTACTAACTTTAGTACGCCCTTACCGCCGCTTTCCGTTCCTAATACAACTATCCCTGGGACACCAACCACAACATCTCAGCCGTCATTAACCATACCATCCGATACTTCTTCCTATCCTATTCCTCGACAAATTCTTGATAGCCCGAAAGTAGCAAAAGCCATACCAAATTCTTCAAGTATTCTGGCTAAAAAAGGCATGAATACCCCTAAATCTCAGAATTTGCCATCTAATATTTCCCCACCATCTCAGTCTGTTGCCACTATCCCCAACAATAGTTTTAGTAATCTTCCTAACATAATTCCCACTCCTTTTGCTCCGGAATTACCGCAGGATACTGTAGGTATCGCTACGCCAGATCAGCCATCTCCAGCGGAAAATAAAGAGAATTTAATTAGGAAATTAAGAACTGCAACTAAAACTACGTCAGGTACACAAGTTACTAATAATAAGACTTTATTTGATACACCTCAAGTAGCAGAAGCGAGAGAATACCTCAACAAACGTTGGCAACCACCAACTGGTCTCTCTCAAGCCTTAGAATATAGTTTAACATTGGGTATTGATGGTACAATTGAAAAGATTTTGCCCTTAAATAAAGTTGCCAGAGAATACATTGATAGTAGTGGCATTCCCCAAATTGGGAAACCTTTTGTTTCTACTAATAAATCTGGGCAAAACTTGAGAATACGAGTTATTCTCAATCCTGATAGTAAAGTGCAAATATTTCCAGAAACACCATAGGAATTAAAAGAATGCAGAATTTAGAATTTAGAATTTAGAATTACGTTTTGCAACGGGGATTTTACCCCGACGCAAAACCCGCTGCTTGTAGAAGCAGGGGACTTTAACCCCCAAAGGTAAGTTAAAAATTATAAAAAAAGGGAACGGGGAACAGATAAGAAACTTTGGTTCTGAGTTCAGAGCTTCAGTCAAAAAAAAGATGTTTTTAAAAGATGCGTAGCCCGAAAAAAACAGTGTCATTATTTCAATTTCATGTTTTTAAACATGAGTTTTTTCTGTTCCCTGTTGCTTCGGAGTTCCCTCTGAACTAATAATTTTGCTTCGATTGCTCTTTGCTAAATTATAAAATCTAAATAGGTTAATTAGAAGAGGACATTTTATCTAGGAAAATCTTGGTGGTACTATCTTCTACTCTCGTATAAATATAAGTTTCCGGCTCTTTGATTTTGTGAGTTTTGAAGATTTTTTCGGCACGCTCCCATAAATCTGCATCCTCACCATAGGGAATATTATTAAATCCCTTTAATTCAAAAAATATCGGTCTTTTTCCAAAAAATGTAGCACCGACAACGCATTCTCTAATATTAATTGTTTGATCGGGTTGAAAATAATCAGGAACAGAAAATTCCTCCTCAATTTCACATCCACCTTCAATCAAATCAATCTCTGGATTAGCTTGCATAAATTCCAACCGCGACTCTAGATGATAGGGTTTATAGGTATCGTCACTGTCAATAAATGTGATATAGTTTCCAAAAGATGCTTGAATACCCGCATTTCTGGCGTAAGCGGCTTTCCGATTTTGATGTTTCAGATAACGGATATGACTAAATTTTTGTAGGTAACTATTGACAATTTCAAAAGTATGATCTTGGCTACCATCATCAACTACAATTAATTCAAAATCCTGAAAAGTTTGTTGAAGGACGCTATTTATGCAATCGTTTAAGTATTTTGCCCGATTGTAGGTACATAAAATAATCGAGATTGTCGGCTTAGGGTCAAAATTTATACTAGGCATTTTTTTGAGGTTGAACAAAAGTTCCCTGAAATTAGGTATAACTCGCATATTATACGTTATTTATGGATTACTATAAAAATCACCCATTTGTTCAAAATCATTAAATATTATGAATCAAAATCAGTTTATTCAACAAGAGTTAAATCCTCAAATTACAGTTGTTATGCCAGTGTATAATGGCGAAAAGTATCTTGATACAGCAATCAAGAGTATTTTAAATCAAACGTTTACGAATTTTGAATTTGTCATTGTAGATGATGCTTCAACAGATAGCAGCGCAAGAATCATTAATTCCTATAAAGACAAACGCATCAAATTAATTCAAAACAATGTTAATTTGGGGATACCCACAACTAGAAATAAATGTTTGCAAGAATCATCAGGTGAATACATTGCTGTTTTAGATTGTGATGACTATGCATATCCATCAAGATTAGCAGAACAATTTGAGTTTATGGAAAATAACCCAGACTTTGGTATGGTTGGGTCTTGGGTTGAATTAATGGATGATCATGATAATTTGACGGGTGAAGTATGGAATGAGGAAGAACCCGATCAAAAAATTCCTTGTAGGCTGTTATTCCATAACTATTTTGCTCATTCAGCGGTTTTGATGAGAAGAAGTGCAATCAACGCAGTTGAGATAAATGGAGAGGTTTATAGAAAAGATTATCCAAATGCTCAAGACTATGATCTATGGGTAAGAATATCAAAAAAATTCAAAGTTTGGAATCTTCCCAAAGTTTTAATTAAATATCGTGTACATTCTCATTGTATAAGTCTAAAAGCCGCAAATTTAGTTGAAAAATTGACCTGTAAAATAGTTACTGATCAAATCAATGATTTAGGTATTCAACCCACGGATAAAGAATTAGCATTACATAGACAAATAGGATCTTATAATCCCCAGGAAATTGATACATCTATAGAGTACATGAAAGAAGTAGCAAATTGGTTGACAATACTCAGAAATGCTAATAATGAAACAGGTTTATACAATCATCATGATTTTAATCAAGTTCTAGCAGATTTACAGTTATTTATATTTTGTCATTGTCTTAAACAACAAGAAATGAAACTACACAGATTAGAATTGATTACCTCATAGCAATACCTTGTCCAAATTGGAAAAAGCCTTGATTTGTAGGTTAGGTTAAGCGACAGCGCGACCCAACACCCCATCACAAAGAGGCCTATGTCTATGGGGAAAAATGCAATATTCCTTGTTCAGCGTCTAATATTGCTTTTACCCCCACAGGTAAAGCAGCATTGGGGCTATCATGACCAAAGGGGAGATTAGAAACTATGGGAATACCCAAATCACCCAAACAATCGCGCAATACTTCCTCTACAGTAAAACTAGGTATATTAGGTGGGGCTTCACACTTAGTAAACCCTCCCAAAGCAATACCACGAACTTTAGATAAAGCCCCGCTCAAACGCCACTGTGTCAACATCCTATCAATGCGATAAGGTGTTTCTGTCACATCTTCCCAGGCTAATATTACACCATCGAGGTCGGGTAAAATCGGTGTTCCTAAAAGATGGGTTGCTACTGTCAGATTACCAGGAAGCAAAATTCCCGTACTTGTTCCACCACCCCAACCACAACCTTTTAAAGGTGCGAGGGGACGACCTTCTACTATGTCCAATAGCCTTTGGATTGACCATTCTGGCTCATTGGCTAGGGTAGTCATGACGGGACCATGTACACTGGCAATTCCGGCGTTGTAGAGACTCCAAAGCAGGGCTGTAATGTCAGAAAAGCCGATTAACCATTTAGGGGTAATGGTATTTTCTTGCCAAGTCCAATCTTCTAAAATCCGGCTACTACCAAAACCACCTCTCGCGCAGAGAATACCCTTACATTCTGGATCTTGCCATGCTGTGGCTAATTGCTGACGACGGTGGGCATCTGTACCAGCTAGATAACCATGTCTATCATTGAGATTGTCGCCAATTTTAATCCGATAGCCGTGGGACTTCCAAATTTCCACACCTTGATTAAAAGCCTCAACTTCTCGCAATGCACCACTGGGGGCAATGACGCGCAGTAAATCACCGGGTTTGAGGGGTGGGGGTTTGAGGGTAGATTTGAGATTTTGAATGTTAGACATCAAGAGAATTACTGGCGGTTGTTAAATTTAAATTAGATCAAGAATCCACGGTAAAAGCCATACTGTAAGAGACTCTTAACTCTTAACTCCTGACTCCTGACTCCTGACTCCTGACTTCTGTGATAGTAGGTTTCTGATTTCCGCCGATATTTTCCCGTTGGTTAATTAAATAAATACTGATTAAGGTCAGAAAAACCCCAAACCATTGAATAGTAGTCAGGACTTCATTGAGAAAAATATAACCAAATATTAAAGCAAAAACGGGTGTGAGAAAAGTCAGAGAACTTAAACTGGTGAGATTGCCACTAGAGGCAAAGTAGAAAAATAATCCGTAAGCGATCGCACTGCCAAATACAGTAGCATAACTTAATGCCAACCAGTCCGATAGGACAAGATTTTCCCACTGTTGAGATTCTAATACTGAAGAAATTCCCCACAAAGGCAAGCCACCGATAATTGTATGCCATCCTGTAGCTGTTACTGGATCTACATATCGGCACACAAAGCGAATCATCACTGTTCCCACAGCCATTGATAAAGCTGCCAGTAACATTAACCACTCACCACTATCAAATAACTGTTGCCAATTATCTGTAGAGATGGTGATTCCTGATGCAAAAAGATGGAAAATCAACTCTTGAGGTAAACCAATCAAACTAATTCCTGTGATTCCCAAACCTAACCCTAACCATCCCCATAATCCAATATGTTCTTGAAATAACCACAGGGAAAGTAAAGCTACTGCTAGGGGTTGGGAGTCTATCATGACCGAACCTAAACCAGCATTGGTTCTGACTAAACCTTCAGCTAAAAAGCCTTGAAATAAAGTGCCATCAACTAAAGCAAATATAATAATCCACAACCACCCTAACCAACTTTGAGGTTGAGGTTTACCCATAAATGCAGCCACCATGAGAATTAACACCCCCGCAGGTATTAATCTGACTCCAGCCATAAATAGGGGTGTGGTGTGAGGAATTACGCCTTTCATTGCCACCATTGCTGTACCCCAAAGGAAAAAAGGAGCAATTAATAGTAGATACGCGAGGGGATTTTTAGATCCACTGAGTTGCACTTGCATGAGATGATTGTGGTTTTTATGAATAGATGAAAAAATTAGTTTAACTGATTTTACGGTTTTTAAAGTCTTGGTGAGTGGAAATAAGATTTTAATAAGTATTAACCGCAGATGAACGCAGATGAACGCAGATAAAGATGGATGAATTCAGGGATTTTAGGATGCTGTTAGGAGAATGTATGATTACAACTAAACCCAGGGTTGAAGATAGTTTTGGGATGACATTAGCACCATTGTCTGTGGAAGAAATCTACAGTCAGGCAGATAATCCTGCTAATGGTGCGGTGGTAGTAATGAGTGGTATGGTTCGTAATCAAACTGATGGTAAGTCTGTGGTAGCTTTGGAATATCAAGCTTATGAACCAATGGCTTTGCAGGTATTTTATCAAATTGCTGATGATATTCGTGATCAATGGCCTGAGGTGAGTCGGGTGGTGATATATCATCGCATTGGTAGATTGTCTGTTGGGGAAATTAGTGTGGTTGTGGCTATCGGTTGTCCTCATCGTGGTGAGGCTTTTGCCGCTTGTGAGTATGCTATTAATACATTAAAACACAATGCGCCGATTTGGAAAAAGGAACACTATAGCTTGCTGGGTGAAGATGGTTCTCCAATAGCAGAGTCTAGTTGGGTATCTATTAAAGATTGTAAACACTGAGAGGATGTTTGAAAAGTTTTGAATGTATAAATTGACCCCTCTCCAAACCTCTCCCCGACGCGGGGAGAGGCTTTGAAAACCCCATTCCCTGGTAGGGAAGGGGGCAGGGG
>NZ_VIKY01000266.1:0-26616 GCF_009711925.1 Dolichospermum sp. UHCC 0352
CCGATAATTTATCTTCCAAATGCTTCGCCCCTACTGACAACTGACCACTGACAACTGACAAATTTTTTAATAGTATGAATGAATCTTTAATAATTCATTTAGAGCAAAATGGCAATCGAATTTACTAAGTATCACGGACTCGGTAATGATTTTATCCTCATTGATAACCGTTCCTCGTTGACACCAGTATTGACACCAGAGAAAGCGATACAGTGGTGCGATCGCCATTTTGGTATCGGAGCAGATGGTGTTATTTTCGCACTTCCTGGACAAAATGGCACTGATTACACCATGCGGATTTTTAACTCCGATGGTTCAGAACCAGAAATGTGTGGCAATGGAATTCGCTGTTTAGCGGTATTTCTGACGGAATTAGAAGGCATTTCTCGCACCAAGGATAAATATCATATTCATACCTTAGCAGGTGTGATTTCACCCCAACTCACAGATGAGGGTCAAGTTAAAGTAGACATGGGTGAACCCCGATTATTAGCAGGGGAAATTCCCACAACTTTATCACCTACAGAGTTTCAAGTCATTAATCAACCCTTAGAACTAGCCGACAAAACTTGGGATGTTACCTGTGTCAGCATGGGAAATCCCCACTGCATCACCTTTGTCGAAGATGTTGCGGCTATTGACTTAAAAAGCATTGGACCTAAATTTGAAAATCATCCCGTGTTTCCTAAAAAAACCAATACCGAATTTATTGAAATAGTCAATCGTAACTATTTGAAAATGCGAGTTTGGGAACGAGGCGCTGGAATTACTCTAGCTTGTGGAACAGGTGCTTGTGCGTCCTTGGTAGCGGGAGTATTGAATGATTTATGCGATCGCATTGCTACTATTGAATTACCCGGTGGCCCCCTAGAAATCGAATGGTCAGAACTTGATAACCGGATTTACATGACAGGCCCCGCAGAACGAGTATTTACAGGCAAATATTAAATTCAGCCTGTTTTGAGTTCTAAGTTATAAGAAAATAGGCTGAAAACCCCGGAATTGACACCTAAAAATCCAAAAAGTTTTCAGGTGTCAATGTTTTTTAAATACCTTATTTTAGTTAAATACTGATAGAAAATCAAGATTAATGATGTCAGTGATCATTTGACCAAATATTAGCCAGTATCTGTTAAGATTGATGAAGAATTAATAATTTTTAAGACCAATACTTGGAGAGTCTAATGTTTATTAGTGAATTATCGCCCCTATTTCAAGAACTTGCCCAACATCCAGTTTCATTTTTAGGTGGGTTTGTTTCCGGTGTTCTCCGACTTAATCTCAATGAAGATCCCGTCAAAAGTTGGCTAAATAAAAAATGTTGTGGAAATAGTTCCAGCAACCTCAGTACAGAGGCAGAAAATGGCAAAGCCAATGGACCGCAACAAATTACAATTGACTAAATAACGCAAGTTGTTAGTTATCTAAAATTTAAGCTGGTAATGGGTAATTTGTCAAATTTTTACCTATTACCTATCCAATAGGTTAACTAAAATTTACCAAAAAATCTAAATTTAATTGAGGATTCGTGATAGAATGGGAACAGACTCAAAAATATCTGTTAACTCCAGTAGTTATAAAGAAATAATTAAGCGTCTTATTATCTATCACAGTGATCATTCTAGAGTTAGAGCAAAGGATCACAATAGAATGAAAGTGATTCAGAGAAATTTGTCAGATTAGCTCATCCCAAAGGTTAGTATTCAGGCAATCACGAGCTATATCTTGTAGTGAAACTGCACGATCAACAGTAAAGTTCGCTATTGTGCAAGTTAATATTGCAGTCTGTGGGTGCAACTGGACAAAGTAACCAAAAACTTGTTGAGCAAGGATATTGCCAGAGGCTGGTTTTGATGATAGGGTAGGTTGAGATTCCGTTTTTGAGAAAAAACCCCCAGTGGAAGTTAGCCAGCTAGGGGAGTTTAGTTATCAGGGTGCATCTACTTGTTAATTGTTCTAGAGTTCTATGTAATGCTCCGGAAAAAATGGGTGAGTGGCAATAATTATTTTGTGCTAACCTACAGACAAAAAAACCCTCAGTGGTGTTAGCCAGCTAAGGGAAGTTAGTTATCAGGGTGCATCTACTTGTTAATTGTTCTAGAGTTCTATGTAATGCTCCGGAAAAAATGGGTGAGTGGCAATAATTATTTTGTGCTAACCTACAGACAAAAAAACCCTCAGTGGTGTTAGCCAGCTAAGGGAAGTTAGTTATCAGGGTGCATCTACTTGTTAATTGTTCTAGAGTTCTATGTAATGCTCCGGAAAAAATGGGTGAGTGGCAATAATTATTTTGTGCTAACCTACAGACAAAAAAACCCTCAGTGGTGTTAGCCAGCTAAGGGAAGTTAGTTATCAGGGTGCATCTACTTGTTAATTGTTCATTGTTTTTAACTTATGCTCCGGAAAAAATTACCCAAAGATTGCAGCTTGTCACATACCGAAAAAAATCCTGTGGCTGGTAGTTGGGTAGGGGAGTTAGTTGTTAGGATTTTATCTACTTAATCTACTTAATAGTTTATCTATCAATGCTTATAAACGCTCTTGACAAACAAGAGCGTTTTTTATTTGCCAAATTGACAATCTCAGGGAGCCAAGCCGCTGAGATTCTTCAGAGATTTTCACTCGTAAAGGCTGTGCCAAACAGCCACTAGACACTCCGCTTAAAGCATTGTGCTTACTTTTTCACAAGAATGCGATTATCCTAGCGAAAAATATGGAGGCTGTCAAGATACACCAAAAACCACAGCGGTTAAAACCGTGGTCAGTGAGCAGTTCGACAAGCTCACTGTAACACTTGTCGAACTGCCCGTGTCGTTTCCCTCTCAGGTCTAAAGACACGCTCGTTTCCCACTTATCACCAGGTCTTATGAAAAAAGAAAACCCCCAGTGAGTTTTAGCCAAACTAGGGGAATTGAAGATCAAGGTGCATCTACCAATAAACAGTTCTCGACGGGGATCAATCAATCCGGATAAAGTGGTTGCAGCCAACAGACACAAAACCCTTGTGAAAAAGTAGATTAAGATCAATAGGAAGGCATCTTTGAAACTTTAGAATGGCAAAAAACATCTAGAGTATTGGCAGGATTAGCCACTTGTGGCATGATTCTCAAAAACAATACTGCTAATTGTTCTATATTTCCTAGTGTCGGGTGAACAAGATCATGTCTACCGATGCCAGAACAGTTAATGTTTAAGGCATATAATCACAATGGGTGGAGATTTAAATGTGGCTGATAAGTAGGTTGGCGTTGAAAATTGTCGTTATAGCACTAAGTAAGAGACAAGAGGCAAGAGGCAAGAGTAAAGAAGTTTTCAGCGATTTTACGTGCATTGTATAGGTTTTATGGAGCAGAAATTGTGACCCAGGAATTTCACATTTCCGCAACGCAGGTGGGGCAAAATGACTATCTGGTGCGAACGGAACAAGTTGCACCTGGGGTACCGGTGGCAGAAGAACTGGTGCATTGGCCTGTGGCTGAGTGGTTGGCGGCCGCAGGCGATTTGATGGATGATCCTTTGCAGTTAATGTTGCAGGGGAATATGGTAGCCAGAAACTCTGTTAACTTGGTGTCCTTGGGTCAGGAGTTATATAATGCGCTGTTTCAAGGAACACTCAGGGATAGTTGGATTACTGCCCAAGGTATAGCCCAAAATCACCAACAGGTGCTGCGGCTAAGATTGGGATTGAAGGATACGAGATTGGCGCGGTTACCGTGGGAAGTGATGCACGCAGGCGATCGCCCATTGGCTACGGGTCCTTATATCACCTTTGCCCGTTACCAAAGTGGCATCGCCCCAGGCTCACGGTTACTGACTCATAATCTGCCCACGTCGCCGGAAGTACGGGGGATAAGAGTGCTAATGGTGATTTCTTCACCTACCGATTTAGCGCGGCTAGATTTGCTCAAACAAGAAGCTATTAATCTCAAGGCAGAATTGCACCGCCCAGCATTAAGAGTGGCTGATGGTAATCATCATCTTCCAGAAATTGAATTGACCGTTCTTGACGGGCCGGGGAGGGAAGAACTCACCCAAGCTTTAGAACAGGGACATTACCATATTCTCCACTATTCTGGTCATAGCAACTTGGGGGGCAATGGTGGGCAAATTTATTTAGTGAGTAAAAAAACTGGCTTAACAGAAACTCTCAGCGGAGATGATTTAGCTGGGCTACTGGTTAATAATAATATTCAAATGGCAGTGTTTAACTCCTGTTTGGGGGCATATCGGGCTAGGTCAGAGACGGAGTCAGACTCAGCAGAACGGAATTTAACTGAAAGCTTGGTAAAACGGGGAATTAGAAGTATTTTGGCGATGTCAGAACGCATACCTGATGAGGTAGCACTGACGCTGACACAATTGTTTTACCGCAATTTGAGTCAGGGCTATGCTGTAGATTTATGTGTAAGTCGGGTTCGTCAAGGCTTAATTTCTGCCTATGGTTCTCAGCAGATGTACTGGGCTTTACCAATTTTGTATCTCCAGCGAGAATTTGATGGCTGTTTGACACCAGAAGTTATGGCTACGCCACGGGGGCTATCGGAGTTACTGAACCAATATCAGCCCATCAAGCAGCCAAATAGTTATAATTATGCTGATATGGGAACTAACCCAGAAATTCCTTTAGCTATTGATGATATTCTCAATCCTAATTTTGGAGAGGAGACGACGGAGGTAGACTGGCTAGGGGAGAATACTTGGGGTGATCTGGGCGATGAAATTGAGTATGATGATCCCACTTATAATGAGGATTTGGCAATAGTTTCTGATTTGTTTCGTCAGCTTGGCAATCCGGTTGCTAAAACAGAAGAACCAAGTATGAAGACGGAATTAATCGCGGAGAATCATCATTATTTGTCGGAAATGCAGGTTGCCCAACCGAAACAAAATTTAGATTGGGAAAATGTCCCAACTCAGATTACCCCAACTCCCTTGAATCTTGAGAAGCGTGAGGTAAATCCTCAGTTATCACCGTCACCTGTCCCTCCAAAGGGTAATCGTTTTCACCGAACAAAATCACCATTGTTAGTGTATGGTTTGGTGGGAGCAAGTGCAATTACTGTCATTGTTGGTATTGGTTGGTGGTGGCATCAACGACAAGTGCGGAAGTCTGCTGATGTGCCGCCGATTCCTGGACAAAATCTCACAAGTAATCAGTATCCACGGATTAATTTAGCTAATTCAGCTACGGGAATTGTCACGGCAACGGCAACGGCTCAGTTGAGTCAAGGTCATTTAACGGCTGGGTTAGATGCTGTTAATGAATTACTGAATCGTGGTGCTTTGACGGCTGCGGAAACAGCTTTAAATTTGATTCCTACTCAGGATGCTGAAAATCCAGCTGTGAATTTTTTCCGGGGGCGTTTAGCTTGGCAGTCAGTCCAAACTAAAAATAATAAATATAGTATTGATGATGCTCGTCGTTATTGGGCTAGGGCTGTAGAAAAGCAGCCAGATTCTCTTTTGTATAATAATTCTTTAGGATGTGCCTATTATGCGGAGAATAATCTCAATTATGCTAATGATGCTTGGTTCAAATCTCTGAGTTTGGCATTAAAGCCCCAACGGAATAAAAGTTCTGATCCAATGAAATATCCCCAAATAGCTGGAGAACCGGAGGCTTTGACGGCTTATGCTGGATTGGCTTTGGGTTTATATAAATCTGCTAACAGTCAACCCGCTGATAAACGCCAGCAATATTTACGGGAAGCGATTAAACTTCGGCAAATGGTGATTCAAAATGCGCCCGCAGACTTTACTATTGAGAGGTTATCACAAAATTGGCTGTGGACAGAACAGGCGATCGCTGATTGGAGAGCGCTTTTGCAAGAAAATAGTCCATAATTGTGGACAATGATCAAAAAACCTTGTAATCCCATACATCAGGCTAAAATTAAATAACTATGACTATATTTACAGCCTGAGACAACGAATCTGCTTAGATATATAAACGACGTTATTAGAAGTCAGGAATCAAAAAAATGAAAAAAGTAGAAGCCATTATCCGTCCATTTAAACTAGATGAAGTGAAAATTGCCCTAGTTAATGCGGGTATTGTCGGGATGACAGTTTCTGAAGTTCGGGGTTTTGGACGGCAAAAAGGGCAAACTGAACGCTATCGGGGTTCGGAATACACGGTAGAGTTTCTCCAAAAACTGAAAGTGGAAATCGTTGTTGAAGATGCCCAAGTTGATATGGTTGTAGATAAGATTATCTCCGCAGCCCGGACTGGTGAAATCGGTGATGGTAAAATTTTCATCTCCTCTGTTGAACAAATTGTCCGCATTCGGACAGGAGAAAAAAATACGGAAGCCGTATAAGTATTAAGTATTGGGTGTTGAATATCCAAAAAATTGGCGTTGCTGAGTCTGTAAATGTGAAAACAGAAAATCAGCCGCGCCTTTTATACACCCTCTAAGGGTCTTCCAATTAAATTTTGCCAAAGTTGACATACTCACCGACTTGAAGGTGCGGGGAAACACTTGACACTTCGCCAGAACCCGCCACAAGTGGTCTTATCGTCCCTCCATGTCAGGCATAATACTGTTTATGTTTCCACTTTTTGGGCTAAATGTAACTAGTTGAAAAGGGTATTAAGGGTATTTTTGCAAAAAATTAGATTGTGGTAGCGAATTATATATCAGTGAAGGACAAACTGTACAAAAAGGACAAGCGATCGCTGCCGTCGGTTCTACAGGCTTCTCCACGGGTCTCCATCTCCATTTTAAAGTCCGCCGCGATGGTACACCTGTTGACCCAGCAAATTACTTATAATTAAATGCTGTTTAAATTCAAAAAGTATGTTATACTATCAAATGTATAAGGGCGCGTGGCTCAGTGGATAGAGCAACAGGTTCCGGTCCTGTAGGTCGGGGGTTCGAATCCCTCCGCGCTCATTTTTTATAATGTCACTTGTCAGATTATTTGACCGCGTTGACAAGTTGGTGTCCGTCTTGCCTGTAATTAGTGATACGGAAGACGCAGTATTTATTACTCCAGGTCTAATTTGGTGGGACTGGCTGCTTTGGTATATTGGCTGTCTACGGGGATAAGTTTTGATATTGCTTGTGAAACTCACAAAACACCTAAGGAACAAGAACCGGAGTTGTTTATTTCGGGTCAGGGGAGGCGGTTTATGTTGTTGTGATCACAGGATGATTCGCTTTCTTTGGTAGAATTTGACAGGGAAAGAGCGATTCCTAGGTCGCGCTTCGCTATCGCATCTTTGGATGAAGGTAAAGCTGTAATTCCTGTGTGGTTAGATGTTATTTATCAATGGCTGGAGGTTAAGTTAAAAATGTGATAGGTACAATAAATAGCCATAATTAATCAACTTAATATTTTGTGTACAAATGTATGATTCAGTAAAATTTTTTGTTTATTATCTGCATCTTATACACTTCTTGGTAAACTAATAAGGTGCTTACTATTACAATAAACCTACTAATTAATATGGAAACTAAGCAGATATATACAAGTTTTATTCATTGGTTCGGTAGTCATGGTAAAAATTATGGCTTTATTGTCAGACCTGAAGATATAGACAGTTTCTCAAAAATGTCCAAGTATGAGAAGTATCAGCAAGGTTATCGTTTTGATGAGGAAAATATTATTGACCAAAAGTTCTTAGGTTATTTAAAAAAAGATAAAAAATTACATGGAAAAGGTATTTATGTTCAATTTGAGTTAATTCCTTGGGAAAATGGTAAGACAAAAGCCATTAATGTACAATTATCTAAGGATATTGGAACAATTAATCATCCTGATTTTTTTGTAAAAAGCCTGATTGTCAATATTAATCTAAATCTTCTTTCATTAAAAGAAATAGAATTTAAAATACATGAAAGAACTGAATTTTTACAAGATTTACAAGCAATTAATCCTGAACTTAGAAAGGAATTGAAGGAATTATCTGAAAAAATTCCTGCAATTTCCATAAAATATTCTGCTTTAAGGGATTGTTTGACAACTCCATTTGAATATGCTCGATTAGTTAATAAATATATTGATGAATTAGATAAAAATCTACAATATGAAATTGTAGAAGAGTTGAGGAATAAAATACAATCCACTAATTCTTATAAAAAGATTGATTATTATTTGAATAATATTAAATATCCGCAGGAATACAAGGGATATTTATGGAAAGTAACACCGAAAGAATATAAGCTCGAAAAAATAAAGGAAAGATATCAAAAATTCTTTACTCTGGTTAAGAAATTTGCAGAATCTGGTTATCCTGACGAACATAAGATATGTGGTAAATGGCAAGAATTATATTCTTTAAATCAAGATGAACAAGAATTGATTAAAGAATGGATAGACAAAGATAATGATGATGAATTTGTAAAAATGGTTGCTGCTCGTGGTGCTGAAAAGTTAGTAGCAAAATACTATGAATCTATTGGATATGATGTAGAAGATATTTCGATTAAACAAGTTGAAAATCATGATGGTGGAGATTGGAAAAAATATGATATTAGAATCACAAAAGAAAAACAACCTATATATTTAGATGTTAAAAATGCTAGATCATCTCAAAATTCAAAGGTTTACTCCTCATTTTGTGTTAGAAAATTAAAGGAATATCGTGAACAAGATATTAAAATTATAGGAGTTCTTTCCCCTCTTCTATATCAGAATGATTATCAATCCAAGAAATCCAAGAAATATATACATATAATATGGTACTGTGCGAATAAATTGAATGAGGAAGAAAAAATAGAATTAGAAGACAACATCAAAGATGATTTAGCTAGAGATAAAAAATCTCAAAATCAAAACATCACAAAAAATGATATTTTACAAGCTATAGAAAAAGAAAAACAAAATCAAGATATTTGCAATTCTGAGCAAATTAAAATACTGGGAACTTTTGATAAACGTGATATTAGTGAACTTAAAGAATTGTTTTTAGGGGAAAGTCTAGCAAGAAGTATTAATATTAGTAATGAAGGAGATAAGCCTTATTATCCTCACTGGTTATTTGATTATGATGACGATTTTTATGTTAACCAAATAAAGATCATCGAAGAATTTAGAAACTTAACTAATGAGGAAATACCATCATATGAAGCATATCAAGAATTTAACTCAATTAAAAAACAATATAATGCTTTACCTTTATTTCTTGCTGCTAAAAGAAAATTACCTAATGACTGGAGAAAAGAATTATCTGAATGGAGATGCAAATTTATTGATAATATTCTTAATATTAAATCTCAAAGAATTAAATTACCTCATATATTTTTAGCTATACTCAAGCATTTTCTGAGTATGATTGGTAGCAATAGTAATAATCAAGATTATGATCCTCTGAAATATTTAGAAATTTTATATACTCACCAAAATCTCGATGAAGATCCACATCCTTTGAAAATATATGATCCTGTTAAAGATCAACATCCTAATTCTTCCAAAAAATCACCGACGATTATAAATTTTTGTGAAACTTTGAATATTTTATATAGTCGCAGAGAAAATCTGAAATTAAATGAGTTTGTAAAATTCCATTTTCAAGGTAAAGGATTATTACAAGGAACAAAATTAGGAAGTAATGAGAAAACAAGAATTTTAGCCTATTGTGGTAAATGTGGATATCCTCATATCATTAGGAATGAAGAACTAGGTAAAAATTATAATATATGTAATACTTGTAAGCGTCTAGTTTGTCCTAAATGTCAATATTGTAATTCTAAATGGGAAAAAGATAATCAAAATAAAAATATCGAAATTTATTGTCCTGGATATATAGCAAGAACCAAATCAATCAATATTGTCATTTTAGTAGGTAGAGTAAATGCAGATCCAAATGTTAAATATTTTGATAGTGGCAAGATAAAATGTAATTTATATTTAGCGGTAGATCGTCATACTAAAAAAGGTACTGATTTATTTAAGTTAGAAATGTGGAATAAAATGGCCAAAATTGCAGAAGAAAACTTACGTGAAGATAGTCTAATTGCTGTTCAAGGTACTTTGGGTTTTGAAACATGGAGAGATGATAAAACAAAAGTTAATCGCTCTCAACCTGTTATTAAGGTCGAGAAATTAGATTTATTAGATCCCAAACTAAATCAGCAATACAATCTTAATGATTGGTGAATATTAATAATTCATCCATTCTGATAAACCTACCTATCCAACTTTATATAAAGAGAATGAAAAAACTTGACTCAACTGAAAGTTTTATTTTCTACAACCTTTGTTAAAATTATCTAAAAATCACTTTAGCAAACTTATCTAAACCGTATGATAGAACAAGAAAAAACTAATCATTATTTTGTTGACGAAGCTGGAGACTTAACATTTTTTGACAGAAAAGGAAGAATTATAGTAGGACAACCAGGAGCATCTAAATTTTTTATGGTAGGTGTAGCCCAAGTTTTTCAACCAGAAAAAGTAATTTTAGAACTCGCAGAACTCAGAAAACAACTTTGTAATGATCCCCGATTTAAAGATATTCCCTCAATGCAACCGTCAGCCAAAAAAACTGCAATTACTTTCCATGCTAAAGACGATCATCAAGATGTCAGAATGGAAGTTTTTAAACTGATGCAAACTTTTGAAGTAAAAATATTTGTAGCTATTAGATGCAAAGCAGAGTTAGCCGAAGCAACCAAAAAAACCTATGAAGCTTTGAGCAAAAAAATAAATCAAGATGATATATATGATGATCTAGTAAAACGATTATTTAAAGATCGTTTACACAAAGCCAGTGTTAATCATATCGTTTTTGCCAGACGTGGTAAAACCGCACGGGAAGAAGCACTACAACAAGCAATTAATCAAGCTAAAAAGAACTTTGAGACTAAATGGAAAATATCCTCAGATAGTCAAACAATTATTACACCAGCCTACCCATCGGAATATGCTGGCTTGCAGGTTGTTGATTACTACCTATGGGCTTTACAACGATTATATGAACGTCAGGAAGATAAGTATTTTATGCCACTTGCTCAAAAATACAGGATGATTATGGATTTAGATGATCGGCGAAATAAGAACTATGGAGAGTGGTACACCGATTCCAACCCGCTATCACTAGATCAACTAAAATGGTTTGTGGGCTAGGTCTAAGTAGACAAGCTACCCAAACACACGGCATGAAGCCGACGTTCGCCCACACCTATATTATATCATTTATAATTGGAAATTTCAAATATTTGGCTTGAGCATTTCCACCCCACAACCTTTGAGAACCCGCAGCGTTCTATCTCTAATCTCTGCTACCGTTCCCTTAGTCATTTGATACTTCAAATGCTCAATAATTGCGGCAAATAAATCCTTTCCACTACATTCTTGCGGTATTTGGATATAAGCAACAGGCACAGTTGGCGGTTTTCCCGCTTCTTGTTTGGGTTTGTGCCTGAGTCTGTAGGCATCACAACCCATAGTTTTACCCGTTCTTGACTCTCCTAGCACCCTACCAGACTACCGTGATTGTCGCTTACCATCTAACCAATCATGGAGCATTTTCACCTGTTCCAATGGAATAAAACTTTTCCGATTCAATCGGTGAATTTCTGCTTGTAATTTCTCATCATTGGGGAGAATATCACCTAATTCTTGAGCAACACTTTGGGCTTGTTGTGAAGTCATGATTTACCACCCGTAATCTTCGCGCATTTGTTCATCATCAAAAACCGAGAGAAAAACCAATGCAGATTTAATATAGTAAATATGTACTATCACCGCTAGAGAATAGCAGCAAAAGCATGGTTCGCACCACCTTACCCAACCCTCGAAAAGCTTGATCAAGAGGATTTTTCCGACTATAGCTACCCAACTTACGCAGTAGCATCTAATATTCTGTAGCTAAAAGTACAGTTGATTTGAGGATGTCATGAGATGATCCATAAAAAGATAGAGATTTATGTAAGTTAGACACTGAAACAACCTAGTTTCGGTGACAGAAATATAAATTACGACTAAGGAAAAAGCTACAACCTTTGATATTACTTGCAAATTTTTAATTTACATAAAGCGGACAATATTAAGTATATAATTTGCTATCTTGCATTAATTAATAATTAATACTTTTTTGGGGTTTGGTGGTAAAAACCACGCATTTTTTCAGATTTTGATTAAGGTTTGCCTTCAGTAAAAATATCACCTATGCAAGTCCATCTAACTAATCGGCAACAAAATATACTTTGGGCGACTATACGTCATTACATTGCGACAGCAGAGCCTGTTGGCTCTAAAGCTTTAATTGAAGGATTTGATTTAGGTATTAGCTCGGCTACTATTCGCAATGTGATGGGTGTTTTAGAAAAATCAGGGTTACTTTATCAACCACATACTTCTGCGGGAAGAATTCCTTCTGATTCTGGTTATCGGATTTATGTTGACCAACTAATTAAACCATCAGAAACTTTAGCTAAAGAGGTAGAAACGGCATTACAAAGACATTTGCATTGGGAAGATTGGAGTTTAGAGGCTCTATTACAAGGTGCAGCCCAAATTTTAGCAACATTAAGCGGCTGTATTACTTTAATTACTATGCCACAAACCACGACAGCAAAGTTACGACATTTGCAACTAGTGCAAATTGAATCCGGGAAGATTATGTTGATTGTGGTGACAGATAGTTATGAAACCCATTCTAAGGTGATGGATTTATTTTCAATATCATCAGTAACTAAACCTGAACCGGAGGTAATTGATCATCAATTGCAGATAGTTTCTAACTTTTTGAATAGTCATTTGCGAGGAAGGAGTTTATTAGAATTAGGCTATCTTGACTGGAGTGAATTAGATCAAGAATTTCGAGTTTATGGCGAATTTTTGAAAAGTTCTTTGGTAGAATTGACTCATCGCGCTCTTGCACCAACGACTACACAAATTATGGTGCGGGGGATTGGAGAAGTCTTACGACAACCTGAGTTTTCTCAAGTACAGCAGGTACAGACAATTATGCAATTGTTGGAAGAAGAACAAGACCAACTTTGGCATTTAATTTGTGAAAAAACAGAAATGGATGATACAAATAAGTCTAAAGTAACGGTGCGGATTGGGACAGAAAATCCTCTTGAACCTATTCGCACCTGTACTTTGATTTCTGCTATTTATCGTCGGGGTTCTGTGCCAGTGGGAAGTGTGGGAGTTTTAGGTCCAACTAGGTTAGACTATGAGAGTGCGATCGCTGTGGTCGCAGCAGCAGCAAATTATCTCTCGGAAGCTTTTAGTTAATTTCCATAAATTCATGATCAGAAAAATCACTTTTGGCTTACTATGGCTAGGATTTGTTTCCTATGCCTTTTTCTTTGCTCCTCCTGAACAACCGGATACTTTTGAGTTGATAAAAAATCTCTCTACAGGAAATTGGCAAGGGATTAATCCGCTGATTATATGTTTATTTAATATCATGGGAATTTGGCCTTTTATATATAGTGCAGTGGTATTTTTTGATGGTAGAGGTCAAAAAATACCTGCTTGGCCATTTGCTAGTGCTGCTTTTGCTATTGGGGCTTTTGGGCTTTTACCATATTTAGCTTTAAGAGAACCCAATCAAAAGTTTGTAGGGAAAAAAAAATTATTTCTCAAATTACTAGATTCTCGCATTTTTGGAATTTTATTAACTTTAGGTGCGGCGGTTTTATTTACCTATAGTTTACAGGGAGACTGGGATAATTTTCGACAACAGTGGGAAACCAGCCGATTTATTCACGTCATGAGTTTGGATTTTATCATCTTGAGTCTATTATTTCCCACGTTGTTAGGAGATGATATGACAAGACGAGGTTGGCAAAATAATCAGTTATTTTGGTTATTTGCGATCATTCCTGTGTTTGGAGCTTTGATGTATCTGTGTGTGCGTCCACCTATAGATATAGAAAATCAAAAAGGAGTTGAGACAACAATACTCCACTAACTCCTGACTACTAAAATTAAAAAGGTAAGTATCCAGTTGTGAACAACATCTACTGAAATTACAGGAGACAAAAAATGTTTAATCGCATGATGGGAAAAACTCGCTATATTGTCTGTCGTTTGTTCTTGCATTTAAACGGAGAAGAAGTAGCGCCAATCTTAGGTGTCCTCAACAGTAGTGCTAGAACAGCGATTAATGCTGACGGTGATCTGGATATTTTAGGAGAAGAATTGGTGCAACTGTGCCAAACTTTCCTACAATATGATGAATATTGGTTTGCTGCTGCTAATGAAGGTGATGTCTTTTGGAATCAAGGGGAAGCAGGAGATTATGTCAATGAACTATTCACAGACTCAGCCCAAAGATATGGGGCTAATCTTGATTTTAATTCCACTTCCTCAAATCAGCCCTTATCACTTCCTGTCACCCGTAACATCGTTGTCATGATTACAGTCGCTGCTGAAGGGGAAATTACCGAGTTAGAAACTGATTTAGCCAACATCCCAGCTTTGAAAGCAGCCTTTAAAGCCGTAATTAATCTACACTACAAACATAAACTCCGCGCTATCCAAGTGCATTTTTCTCCAGCCCAATTAGGTGATGAACTTTCCAGTGATCAATTATTGGAATATTATCCAGAATTGATCCCACTGTAAATGATTCGTTAGTCTGTAATTAGTACCCGAAAACAAACATGAACACAATGATTATCAGTATACTACGTAAACTTACAGTTGTTTGTTTAGCCTTAACTTTGTGCTTAACAACTGTCGCTTGCGGGGGAGGAAACCAAGCTAATTCTCCAACTAAGAATATTAGCCAAACTGCTACTCCCACCAAGTTAAATGATGGTCAGTATGAAGTACAACAGGGTACATACAATGATGCCAATGGTGAGTATACCTTGTTTTTACTCAATAACAATCCCCCCAGCTTTGCCACAGAAAAGCTGCAAATGGCACGATTGACTGATGATGAAATCAAAGCAGGTAAGAAAACTTACTTAAAAGTAGAAAATAGTCAGCCAGTCTTATACATGACCGAGGACTTCAAACTTGAGTACGTCCACAACGTCACCGAAACCAGAAACAATCCCCAAACCGGACAACCGGAAACTGTGATTGTGCGCCAACAAAGTAGCTTTTGGGCCCCTTTTGCAGGAGCTTTAGTTGGTAACGTCGCTGGTCAAGCTATTGGTAGTATGTTGTTTAGACCTCAATATTATGTTCCCCCCGTTTATCAGCCAGGTGGGATCATGAATGGTCATGGTGGCTATGGTTCTAGCTATGATTCGGCTGTTTCTAGTTACCGTTCTCGCTACAATGAACCACCCGCAGCAGTGAGAAATCGCACCACTTTCCGCACTACAGGAAACATCAGAAATTCGTCTTCAGGAACCGCCAACCGGACTACAACAACTGGACGAGCTTCTGGTTCTGGTTTTGGTGGTAGTACCCTTACACCTTCTGGTAATTCTAGCTCTACTCGCCGCAATTCTGGTAGTAGTTTTGGTAGTGGTGGCCGTTCTTCAAGTCGCCGTTCTTCCGGTTTTGGTAGTAGAAGAAGATAGGAAATTTATGTATTAACTCTTGATTCCTAGGTTGGGTTGTGGAACGTTTACTTTCGCCCAGCAATGGTACGTATCTCTGACGGGAGGCGTTAGCCATAACCCAACATGAGCGTTGGGTTGCGCTATCGCTTCACCCAACCTACACAAAATGCTAAAACTTCAAGTCTTGAGCATTGACACTAATAGACTGAGGATTTTGATTTGTCACTGATTGTGCTAATTTGCCATTAGAAAGAACAGCAATGGCACGGGTATATTGGGGATCGCTATTTGTACCAATTAAATTCGGATTAGAAGCTAATTGGCGTTCTTGAGTTTGGGTCAAGTCTAGCTTGATATCGGGGGCAATCCCTTTATGATTGATATCTGTACCATTGGGTGTATAGTAATGGGCAATAGTCACTGCTAAACCTGAACCGTCTCCTAGTTCATGGACTGACTGTACCAAAGCCTTACCGAAGGTTTGACTACCAACAACTACAGCCCGTTTATTATCCTTGAGTGCGCCGGTGAGGATTTCACTAGCACTGGCGGAATTACCATCAACTAAAATTGCTAAAGGTAGTTTGGTAATGGCTGTCCGATTAGCTTGTGTTTGAGCGCTCGATCCTTTGCGGTCTACGGTTTTGACGATATGACCGTCATCTAACCACATCCTGGCAATTTCTATACTCGCATTTAACAAACCACCAGGATTACCTCGCAAATCTAAAACGTAGGAATCAACTTTTTGGTCGTTCAACTTGCGAATGGCTACACGCATTTGATCAGCGGCATGAGAGCTAAACTCTTGTAATCTAATATACCCAACTTTCCGACCAGCTTCTTGTTTGAGGGTATATCGGACTGTGGGAACTTCTATTGTCACCCTGGTTAATTTAACTTTAAATTTGTTATTTGCTCTTTCTAAATCCAAACTAACAGAAGTACCTATCTGCCCACGAATCAACTTTGAGGCATCTTCCACGCTCATTTTCAGGGTAGATTTACCATCAATTGCGATAATCTCATCACCTGATTTGAGTCCGGCTTTCAGGGCTGGAGAATTTTCTATCGCTTCAATAACGGTCAGGCGTTTGGTTTTTTCGTTTAGTTGCATCCGAATCCCAATCCCGGATACTTCCCCAGATGTTTGACTAGTCAAGGATTCATATTGTTTGGGGTTCATAAACCGGGTGTAGGGATCACCTAGTTTCTGTAAAGCTTCGCGGATTGCTACATAAGCCTCGTCTTTAGAAGTATAGTCTTTACTTAATAGGCTTTGTCTGATTGCTTGCCAATCTTGTTGGTTAAATTTTTCATCAACATATTCACGATTCACCAACTGCCAAACTTGGTCAACTAAGGCTTTCGGACTGTCTTGTAAAGCCGCATGAACTGAGCGTGTCAAAGCTTGACCAAATACGGATATAGTAGCAGTTGTGGCGATCGCTCCACCAATCAGGGCAGCTTGGAGCGGTGAGTAACGTTTCACAGATTGGTTCATGTATATTAGCTGAAATAGTTGTGTTTTTGACAGTTTATCAATCAGAATTTTCTGATGTTTTCTAGTTTTTTTTATCCTAATAACCTTGATACTTCATCTATCTTTTGGTTTTTTGTTAATGATGAGTCAGATATTGTATTTGTTGGTTAACAAATACGGTTCGATTTTATCAGTTTTTTTACAGAACAACACGAGTATTTAACACTTAGGTGAGTGTCATTTGTAAATGCCCAATTATCTTCTTCACCATAGCACTTTCTTGGCTTAGTAGCTGAGATTTACATCAATAGATAGTTAAAGTTTTATTAAAAATTTATCTTAATTAATTCATTTTCAGGGCAAATTTAAGAAATTGTGGCAATTGTTACAAAAATTATTTTGGGGGTTAAAACTGCTCCTGATTATTTGGCTGGTTTTGGGGCGTTGGCATAGCCCGTCCTAGACATCGCTCTGGCGGAAAAAATCTGTCCCCACGCACTGACAATCCTACTAGTAGTCTGTCAAATTTATTTTGACGGGTTTTTGGTAGTGCGGTCAAGATGCCCGCGTGAGCGAGACGCTCACACTACAGTCCATCATTTTTATCTTGACAAACTACTAGACGAAGTTGAAAAATATCATCAAGTCGTTCAAGTTTTTGGTAGTGCGGGCAAGATGCCCGCGTGAGCGTCTCGCTCACACTACAGCCCATCATTTTTATCTTGACAATCCTACTAGACGAAGTTGAAAAATATCATCAAGTCGTTCAAGTTTTTGGTAGTGCGGGCAAGATGCCCGCGTGAGCGTCTCGCTCACACTACAGCCCATCATTTTTATCTTGACAATCCTACTAGACGAAGTTGAAAAATATCATCAAGTCGTTCAAGTTTTTGGTAGTGCGGGCAAGATGCCCGCGTGAGCGTCTCGCTCACACTACAGCCCATCATTTTTATCTTGACAATCCTACTAGACGAAGTTGAAAAATATCATCAAGTCGTTCAAGTTTTTGGTAGTGCGGGCAAGATGCCCGCGTGAGCGTCTCGCTCACACTACAGCCCATCATTTTTATCTTGACAATCCTACTAGACGAAGTTGAAAAATATCATCAAGTCGTTCAAGCTATAGATATTCATGATCAACTGACTAATTCTGGTAACTCCCAAAGTAGCATTAGCGACAGAGAACAGGTAATATCTGCACTATAACTGATTAGAGAAGATTTACTTCGCGCCTTAAAAAGTGAACGGATTTTGCGCGATAATAAAAAATTGCTTGCTAATAACCAAGATTTAGTGGTAAATAATTTAGCTAATCTGCAAACCTTACCAGTTAGTAGTCAAGCTAGTGAATATGCTCAACTTCTTAATCAATCATTACAGATTGCCTTAGATGTGCAAGCAGAACTTGTGAAAATTACAGAAAGTCTAGTTTAAATTTCCTAAAATGAATAACCAACCTAAAATAATTGTCCTTGATGATGATCCCACTGGTTCACAAACCGTCCATAGTTGTTTATTATTAATGCGTTGGGATGTAGAAACTTTACGTTTAGGATTAAAAGATGATGCTCCCATTTTCTTTATTTTAACTAATACTCGTTCTCTGACTCCAGAAGCAGCCGCATTTGTAACTAGAGAAGTTTGTCATAACCTCAAACTTGCCTTAGCAGCCGAAAAAATAGAGGATTTTCTCGTAGTTAGTCGTTCTGACTCCACCTTACGCGGACATTATCCTATAGAAACTGATGTTATTGCTGAAGAACTCGGTCCATTTGATGCTCATTTTCTTGTGCCGGCATTTTTTGAAGGGGGAAGAATTACCCGCGATAGTATTCACTATCTAATTATTGATGGTGTTCCCACTCCCGTACATGAAACAGAATTTGCTCGTGATTCTGTCTTTGGATATAATTACAGCTATCTGCCTAAATATGTGGAAGAAAAAACCAAGGGACGGATTAAAGAAGATACTGTTACTAGATTTTTACTCGCAGATATCCGTGCTGGTAGTTTAGAAAGCTTGTTACAACTTGAGAATAATCACTGTGGTGTCGTAGACGGAGAACATCAAGATGATCTTAATATCTTTGCGGTAGATGTATTAACAGCCGCAAGTCGGGGAAAACGGTTTTTATTCCGTTCTGCTGCGAGTATTTTAACAGCTTTGGCTGCCTTACCACCCCAACCCATTGCTGCTGAAAGTATGGCAAAATATGTGCGCGATGGTAAACCTGGTGCAATTATTGTGGGTTCTCACGTTAAAAAGACAACTCAACAGTTAGAATCATTATTACAAGTTGAGGGAACGGTAGGCATAGAAGTTAATGTTGGCAGATTAATTGATGGTGGGGTAAATGAATCTGCTAAACTGCTAACGGAGATTCTCGAAAATGTCAAAGTAGTACATAATGCTGGTAAAACACCAGTAATTTATACTAGTCGGCAGGAATTGGCTTTTAAAGATGTCAAAACTAGGTTAGATTTTGGCAGTACAGTTTCCGCTTTACTTATGGATATTGTCCAGGGTTTACCATCTGATCTAGGATTTCTCATCAGTAAGGGGGGTATTACTTCTAATGATGTTCTCAGTACGGGACTGGCTTTAACTTCAGCCCGATTACTTGGTCAAATTTTAGCAGGTTGTTCAATGGTAATTACACCATCTGATCATCCCCTGTTTCCTAATTTGCCAGTTGTATTGTTTCCCGGTAATGTCGGCAATGCTGATGCTTTGGGAACGGTTTATCAAAGATTGATAGGAAATAGGGAATAGGCAAGAGGCAAGAGGCAAGAGGCAAGAGGCAAGAGTCTTACCAATTACCAATTACCAATTACCAATTACCCATTCTCAATCTTTTATGAAAATCTCAAATTTTAGTGTATTTTGGCTAGTGCTGCATGAATTCTGATTCTGCTAAATCTGAGGAAATAAAGGCTGAATTTCCTAATTCAGAATCTATTTCTCATCAGATTGATCAAGAGGTAAATAATTCTCATTCTGTCGAAAATAATGTAGATGCTGGTAATTCTGCTAAATCTGAGGAAATAAAGGCTGAATTTTCTAAATCAGAATCAGTTTTTCATCAAGTTGATCAAGAGGTAAATAATTCTAACTCTGGCGAGATCAATCCAGATTTTGCTGATCATAAAGTAGAATCTGATCCTGTTATCCCTAATTCAGAGTTAAATTCAGTAATTGCCTTTTTAAAAGGTAATTCTGCTGCTGAAAATCCAGAATCTAAGATTCCTAATGGGGGGGAATCTGGTTCGATTTTATCTGATTTACCAAGTGCTGATTTAGAATTACTAGGACAAAAGGTAGATCATAATATTCAAGTTCAGTTAAAGACTGAAGGAGAGCGACTATTATTGATTTTGCCCACGGAATCTCAAGTATCACCATCAGAATTCAATTGGTGGGAAATTTGGCAACAAATGAAACAGCGTCTCAATGCGGGCGATCGCTTACGGAAACCAAATACATCCCTGCATCTAGTAGCAAAAGATAGATTGTTAGATAATAGACAATTGCAAGATTTGGCAGAAACTTTAAATACATACCAAATTCAACTAAAATCCGTAGCTACCAGTCGGAGACAAACGGCGATCGCTGCTTGTACCCTGGGTTATTCCGTAGAACAAACCCAACTCCACACATCCCTCACTTCCGATATTCAACCGACTCCCAGCGCCCTAGCAGATGCCCTCTATCTGCAAATGACAGTGAGATCAGGTGTAGAAATTCGTCATCCCGGTACGGTAGTTATCTTAGGAGATATCAATCCTAGTGGTATCGTCATTGCCGATGGGGATATTCTCATTTGGGGAAGATTGCGGGGAGTTGCCCATGCTGGTGCCGGTGGGAATCGGGAATCTCTGATCATGGCCTTGCAAATGGAACCAACCCAATTGCGAATTGCTGATGCTGTCGCTAGATCACCAGAAAAAACCCTCACCAGCTTCTTTCCTGAAGTTGCACATATTACATCTGAAGGAATTCGCATTGTTAAAGCCGCTGATTTTTCCCGCAGTCAATTAAGTAGTCGGACGCAATTAGTTACACAAAATCTGATCTAAAATTCTTGCTTAGTTAAGAATCTACAGCAGCTTTCAACATTCAGCAGTAAAATCCTTTCGGTGCAAGGCTTGATGATTAAAATTTGTACCTCATTTACCTGCAATATGCTGTATATGTAATTAATTTCTGTTAGGTTACTAAAGTTAGAATCAATCAATAGCTTTAAATATTTTATTGTTGTTCCCTGAACTCTCATAAAGCATTATCATGACCCGCATTATTGTCATTACCTCCGGTAAAGGGGGAGTGGGTAAAACCACAGTTTCAGCTAATTTAGGAATGGCTTTAGCCAAAATAGGCAAACAAGTAGCCTTAATTGATGCAGATTTCGGACTGAGAAATTTAGATTTACTTCTGGGACTAGAAAATCGGATTGTTTATACAGCGGTGGAAGTTTTGGCTAGGGAGTGTCGTCTAGAACAAGCTTTGGTTAAAGATAAACGACAACCTAATTTGGTACTCCTCCCAGCTACCCAACATCGCAATAAAGAATCCGTCACACCTGACCAAATGAAGTTACTGGTAAATGCCCTAGCACAAAAGTACGAATATGTAATGATTGACTGCCCCGCAGGAATTGAAATGGGGTTTAAAAATGCGACTGCACCAGCCAAAGAAGCCCTGATTGTCACCACTCCCGAAATTTCCGCTGTCCGTGATGCTGACCGGGTAGTAGGATTACTCGAAGCCCAAGGTGTCAAAAAGATTAACTTAATAGTTAATAGAATTAGACCAGCAATGGTAGAGGCAAATGATATGATGTCTGTACAGGACGTTCAGGAACTTCTCGCCATTCCCATAATTGGAGTCATCCCCGACGATGAGCGGGTGATTGTCTCTACCAATCGGGGCGAACCTTTAGTATTATCAGACACTCCCTCTTTAGCTGCCACCGCTTTTGAGAATATTGCTCGGAGATTGGAAGGGGAAACTGTCGAATTTCTGGAGCTTGACTCATCTAGTAAAAGTATCTTCTCTCGGTTGAGAAAGATGTTGTGGTCAAAAATTGTTTAATTTATTTGCCAGTGTTTCTGCCTTACACATACCCGCAATGATTCTTGAAATTTTAGAAAAATTTTTTGCTCGTAGTCCCGATAACAGCCGCGATGATGTTAAACGTCGTCTGCAAGTGGTAATATCCCATGACCGTGCGGACTTAGACCCCCAAACTTTAGAAAAAATGCGTCAGGAAATCCTGGAAATCGTTTGTCGCTATGTCGAAATAGAAACAGATGGTTTGGAGTTTTCCCTAGAAAGCAGCCAACGGACAACGGCTTTAATTGCTAATTTACCAATCCGTAGGGTTAAAGAAAGCCTAGATGAAACAGTTCTAGAAAATAGTGATATCCTACTGTAGGGGCGCAGGGTCTGCGCCCTGAATTGTCTTGGATTGGATATTAAAAAGCGAATGGGGGCGTTAATTTGGCCACCGTCCCATGAGGTGACCAATTACGGATAATTCTGACATTAATTTATCAAACAGGTCTGGGGTTAAAGATTGGGGTCCATCCGATAAGGCTTTAGCTGGGTTGGGATGTACTTCTATCATTAGCGAATCTGTACCCGCAGCGATCGCTGCCATGGCCATAGCAGGAACAAACTCAGACCAACCCACACCATGACTAGGATCAATCATAATCGGTAAATGGGTCAATTTTCGCAAAACTGGCACAACGGATAAATCTAGAGTATTGCGGGTATATTGACGGTCAAAAGTTCTAATTCCCCGTTCACACAAAATCACATTGGGATTACCCGCCGCTAAAATATACTCAGCCGCCATTAACCAATCTTCAATAGTCGCCGCCATACCCCGTTTTAGCAGGACTGGTTTGGGTTGCGCTCCAACTTTCTTCAACATGGAGAAATTCTGCATATTTCTCGCCCCCACCTGAATCACATCAGCAACTTCGCCAATTTTCTCCAAGTCTTCCGTATCCATTACTTCTGTAATAATCCCCAGTCCGCTGACCTTTCGGGCTGTAGCTAACAATTCCAAAGCACTTTCACCATGACCTTGAAAAGCATAAGGTGAAGTACGAGGTTTATATGCCCCACCGCGTAAAAACTTAGCTCCCGCAGCTTTTACCCGCAGTGCTGTTTCTACAATCATTTCTTCATTTTCCACAGAACAGGGTCCAGCGACAACTACCAAAGGATGATGTTCACCAAACACCACATCACCTTGAGGACTATTCACCACCACTTCAGAAGCTTCTCCATGACGGAATTGGCGACTGGCTCGTTTATAGGGTACTTCCACTCGTAATACTTGCTCAATCCATTGACTCAATTCTTGAATGCGGGGCGGGTCTAAATCCGCAGTTTCCCCAACTAAAGCAATGACTACTTTATGTTGACCAATAATTTTTTCTGGTGTTAGTCCCCAGCCTGATAATTCTGTGGTAATCCGATTTATTTCTTCCTGTGGGGAACCAACTTTCATGACGATAATCATTTACAAGTTCCTTTTTTAAGTAGATTTTTGATTAACTAACTTTAGATTAACAACAAAAACTTATGAAAAAAAATGTAGCGTCAGGTACTTTCTCCTAAATAGAGAGTAATTTGTGCTGAATTTTACTAGAAAAATTGGCTCTACCGTTCCCTTTATGTAAAACAACATTTATTGTAGGTTGGGTTGACGCAAGGAAACCCAACAAATCTTACTATCCTACTGCCAATATTGGGTTTCACTTCATTCAACCCAACTTACGAAAATTAAATTAATATTCTTTTCCATAAGGGGAGGAGTAGAAGCATAAGTTTTTGATTACAATTAAACATTTTAATCTATCCAGTCATAGTGTTTACAAATCAAATATAGCAATTCCCATTCAAGTGAGGTACAAGAGTTAATAATCAAACGCAGATGGACGCAGATAAACGCAGATAATTTTGTACTTCATTAGACTAGGAAATGCTATATAATTGTTATACAGTAGAATTTTCATTAATAATGCGACGGGATTCGATTTTTTATAAATTGTTCAAACAATTTCCTAGTTTGTTGTTTGAATTAGTAGATGAACCACCAGCAGAAGCCGATAGTTATCAGTTTGAATCGGTGGAAGTAAAAGAAACGGCTTTCCGAATTGATGGGGTGTTTCTACCTCCAGCTAATGCAGTTTCTCCAGTGGTGTTTTTTGCAGAGGTACAATTTCAGAAAGATGAAAATTTATATTTTCGCTTCTTTTCCGAATTATCCCTGTTTCTCCATCGCCATTCTATTCGTTATTATGATTGGTATGGTGTGATAATTTTTGGTTCGCGGAGTTTAGAACCATCAAATCTAAAAATTCATCGGTCTTTATTAGCAGGTGATCAAGTTCGTCGGGTATATTTAGATGAATTGGGGGATGTACAGCAGCAACCGTTGGGATTAGGTTTAATGTTGCTGACGATTAAGGAAGATACTGAAGCAATAGAAGCAGCAAAGTTTTTGTTAGCTGAGGCGCGGAAACAGTCGGAAGCAGCGATAATAGATTTAATCACGACGATTATTGTTTACAAGTTTAAAAAATTTAGTCGCAAGGAGATTATAACTATGTTGGGATTAGATTTAGAAGAGCCAAGAGCGATACAGGAAGCCAAGGAAGAGGGAGAAAAAATAATCACATTACGTTTTTTAAAACGGCGTTTGGGTAATATTCCTGATGAGTTGTTGTCGCAGGTACAGCGGTTATCATTAGTACAGATTGAAGATTTATGTGATGTGCTGTTGGATTTTGTAACTGTAGCAGATTTGGAAGGTTGGTTACAGCAGCAATAATTTTATTAACTCAAGTTGCTAGTTATTTAGTTAAGGCTGGTAATGGATAATTGGTAATAGGTAATTGATAATAAAATTCATCTTTTAATCCTGTTCATCCTTTAATCCTGAACATCCTGATTCTGACAATGTGTCTAACTAGCAACTTACGTTATTAGTTTAATACAATACAATAAAACTGCAAAATAAAATTTTAATTCTGTAATATAATGCAGCAAGATTGCAAATTAATCTAATTTAACTGTTAAATAAAAATTTATCTTTGTAATGCAATACAATAAAACTGCATAGTAATACTTTATTAAAGTTGGGTAAGCTGTTGTTAACGTCGGAACAAACGCCAGGAAAAGATAATAATACGTTTGATTAGTAGTTGTAGACGATGCAATAGTAAGGTTAACACAACTGATAGGTTATTCAACAAACGTTTATAAAAAGAAGGAGGTATGAGTTGCTGTTGTAAAAGTTGCAATTTGTTCCGAAAGATTATTGTATTAGGGTGATTAGTTCCTTGCACTCGTTCAGACATAGCTAAAGCTTCAAAGTAAAGAGGTTCAGCTTCACTGTATTTTCCTTGGCTATCGTAAAGACCTGCTAAATTGTTCAAGCTAGTAGCAACATCAGGATGGTCGTCTGTAAATAGCCGCTTTGTCATTTCTAAAACATCAAGGTAGAGAGGTTCTGCTTCACTGTATTTTCCTTGGCTATTGTAAAGAAATGCTAAATTGTTTAAGCTAGTAGCAACATTAGGATGGTCGCCTGTAAATAGCCGCTTTCTCATTTCTAAAGCATCAAGGTAGAGAAGTTCTGCTTCACTGTATTTTCCTTGGCTTTTGTAAAGAAGTGCTAAATTGTTCAAGCTAGTAGCAAAATCAGGATGGTCGCCTGTAAATAGCCGCTTTCTCATTTCTAAAGCATCAAGGTAGAGAAGTTCTGCTTCACTGTATTTTCCTTGGCTTTTGTAAAGAAGTGCTAAATTGTTCAAGCTAGTAGCAAAATCAGGATGGTCGCCTGTAAATAGCCGCTTTCTCATTTCTAAAGCATCAAGGTAGAGAAGTTCTGCTTCACTGTATTTTCCTTGGCTTTTGTAAAGAAGTGCTAAATTGTTCAAGCTAGTAGCAACATCAGGATGATCGCCTGTAAATAAAGTTTGACAAACTTTTACTAATTTCTGACATCAAAATTCTGCTACTTGATATAATCCTTGTCCTTGATAAAATCTTCCTAACCCTTCAAATACCCAAAGGATTTCATCAGCAACCATAGATACTGGTAAATTATTCTTTGCTGCTGTTTCTTGGTTAATTTCATCTATTAACCGTTTTCCTAAATCTTCCCAATGAACAACAACTAACTGGAAATTTTCAATATCTTGAGAAGTGGGTGATTGAGGAAGGATTTTAGCAACGAATATCATAAAAGTAATAAAAGTTCTTTCGAGAATTAGCTGCTTTTCTCCAACTTCTGCTAACTGTTCTTGCAAAAACAACCGCACTAAATTATGAATTGTATAAGCTTCTGGTGATTCTTGTCCTGTTTGTAAAAAGTTAACTTGATAAAGTCTTTTTTTAGAGGTAGTTAATTCTTCCTTTGTCCAAATTAGTTGTTTTTCCTTATTCTCTACTTCAAACTCAATTACCTCAACTACCAAATCCCAAAGAATAAACTGAGGAGAAAATAAACTTAAAAATGCTCCCAGATATTGAGTTTGAGTATCCAGTGTTTCCCAAGTTAAATTAAAAGCGGCTTTAATTCCCAATTGAGTTTGATTGATAGTTTCTCTTTTTTGTAAAGCTGTTTCCGCTAACTTACGTTTTTGCAACCGTTCTAAGAGGATGTTTGAAAAGTATCAGAAT
>NZ_VIKY01000267.1:0-44733 GCF_009711925.1 Dolichospermum sp. UHCC 0352
CACGCGGGCAAGATGCCCGCACTACCAAAAACCCGTCAAAATAAATTTAACAGACTACTAGATATTTACAACCAAAAGGCTGTTAATCGGTACTTTCTCTCATTAATCAGGGTGAGAGATTAGGGATTATGGTTTATCTTACATCTACAGTTCTTCACAGTATGACAAAACTTTACACAAAGTCTAGTAACATTAAGTTGCTAGTTAGGAAGCAAGAATAAAACTAAATAGCTTAACATTATATCAAATTTTCTGAAACTTTAGCAATTTAAGTAAATTTTTATTGTTTTTGCCCCATTATGCTGCTTTCGTTTTATTCTTTGTACTGAGTTTTACCCTTACCGATTAACCCGATAACAAATTGTCCTTTTCATCATTTTTATAGTTTATGACCACAAATATTGATTTCCTGAGTCATCTTAACCCTAGTCAACGTCAAGCCGTAGAACACCACTGCGGACCATTGTTGGTGGTTGCTGGCGCTGGTTCAGGGAAAACCCGGGCGCTTACTTACCGCATTGCTAATTTGATTCTTAAACATGGTGTTAATCCCGAAAATATCCTCGCGGTGACGTTTACTAACAAAGCCGCTAGGGAAATGAAGGACAGAATTCAAAGGATATTTGCTGAACAATTAGCCATATCGCAACATGGTAAAAAGTTGGATTTGCTGACAGAATATCAACAAAGCTTACTAAAATCAGAGGTTTACCGCACTAAAATTAAAGATATGTGGTGTGGAACTTTTCACAGTTTATTTTCACGGATTCTGCGATTTGATATCGAAAAGTATCAAGATGAAAAAGGCAGAAAATGGGATAAAAACTTTTCTATCTTTGATGAATCCGATGTGCAAAGTGTAATTAAAGAAATAGTTACTAAAGATTTAAATTTAGATAGTAAGAAATTTGAACCCAAGTCTGTACGCTACGCCATTAGTAATGCTAAAAACCAAGGATTCTCTCCCCAACAATTTGAAAGTGAACAGCCCAATTATCGCGGTAGAATCATAGCTGATGTCTATAATCGCTATCAGGATAAACTTTCCCAAAATAATGCTTTAGATTTTGATGATTTAATTTTAATTCCGACGAGATTATTTCAACAAAACGAGAAAGTTCTAAGTTATTGGTATCGGAAATTTTGTCATATTCTAGTTGATGAATATCAAGATACCAACAGGACTCAATATGATTTAATTCAGCTTTTGGTCACAAATGGAGAAAGCCGTAAAAGTGAATGGAAATGGCAAAATCGGTCTGTGTTTGTGGTTGGTGATGCTGACCAGTCAATTTACAGTTTTAGAATGGCAGATTTTACCATTTTGCTAGAATTTCAGGAAAATTTTGGCGATGGTTTGGCAGATGATGATACTCGTTCTATGGTGAAATTAGAAGAGAATTATCGTTCTTGTGAAAATATTCTCCAAGCTGCGAATGAATTAATTGAAAATAACACTCAACGCATTGATAAAATTCTCAAAGCCACAAGAGAACCAGGGGAAGCAATTTATTGTCATAAAGCTGATGAAGAAATGGCAGAAGCGGCTTTTGTGATTAACCAAATTAGAAATTTAGAAAATCAACACCCGGAATTAAATTGGGGTAACTTTGCAATTTTATATCGAACTAATGCCCAATCTCGACCTTTTGAAGAATTATTAGTAAAATATCAAATTCCTTATACAGTTGTGGGAGGAATGAAATTTTATGATCGTAAAGAAATTAAGGATGCTGTGGCATATTTAAGGGCAATTAATAACCCTGCTGATACTGTAAGTTTATTACGAGTGATTAATACACCGCGCAGGGGCATTGGTAAGGCTACTGTGGATGCTTTGGTGAATGCTTCCCAGCAATTAGGAACAACTTTATGGGAAATATTAAGTGATGAAACATCTGTAAATACTTTAGCAGGACGTTCATCGAAAGCTGTAAATAATTTTGCAGCCATGATTTACAATCGTCAAGAACAAATCAAAGTAGTTCCCGGTTCGGAAATCTTACAAGGTATTTTAGAAGATTCTGGTTATATTAAAGAATTGCAAGATCAAGCTACAGATGAAGCTGATAATAGAATCAGTAACGTCAATGAATTGCATAATGCTATGTTGCAATTTCAAGAAGAAAATGCTGGAGAAGATATTTCTTTACAGGCATTTTTGCAAAGTGCGGCTTTGAGTTCTGATTTAGATAATTTAAAAGAAGGACAAACAGCGGTTTCGTTAATGACTTTACACGCTTCTAAAGGGTTGGAGTTTCCGGTTGTCTTTTTGGTGGGTTTAGAACAGGGGCTTTTTCCGGGTTATCGTTCCTTACAAGATCCTTCATTGTTAGAAGAGGAACGGCGTTTGTGTTATGTTGGTATTACTCGCGCTCAAGAACGTTTATTCTTATCCCATGCCAGAGAACGGCGTTTATATGGGTCTAGAGAACCGGCAATGCGATCGCAATTTCTCGATGAAATACCAGCAGAATTACTGACTACCCAAAATAAAGTTACCCGGAGTTCTACTAAAACTACCTCTGCAACTTCTAGTAAACAAAGCACTTCTGGAATTTGGCAAGTCGGTGACAGAGTATTGCATAAGTCCTTTGGGCTTGGGGAAATTACCCACATTTTCGGAGAAGGGAATAAGGTTTCTGTAGCGATTAAATTCCTGAGTTTAGGACAAAAAATAGTAGACCCCAGAGTAGCGCAATTACAAAAAGTTTAATTTTGCATTAGTCCAAGCAGGTGGACTTTGCTTGTGTAGATGCGGTTTCTAACCGCCGATTTTGCTTGATCAATACCTTGTTCAAATCGAAAAAAGTCTTGATTTGTAGATTGGGTTGAGGTAAGTATCCCTGACGGGGGGTGAAGCCATAACCCAACATGAGCGTTGGGTTGCTGTTGCTTTATCAAAAATTTATATAATTATTGGTGCAATTGTCTAAGCAAGTAGATATACTATCAGTATTCAGGAGAAATATAATATTTGCAGTTGAAAAATTCAGTATTTTCCAGTTTAGAACTTGCGTATCAACAATGCTATAAAAGAAATACGATGAATAGAAACAGGCAACTATTCCCATAAAACTCCAGTAGTTGCTCCCACCAATATATACTCAAAAGGGTTGGGACATTGACTTTTGTAAAATCACGAAAAACCTAGATTTGTAGGGGTTTAGCATTGCTAAACCCCTACCCGCTCAATTATTTATCAGGGAAGCAGTCATGTCTCAAAAACGTCACCCATTGAAAATAATCACAAAAAACTCCACAAGATTTATCCGGCGGTTTTTAGCAAATATAAAAAAACAACTCATTTGGTTATTGCGAACTGTTTTTAGTAGTCAAAAACAACAGCAGGCTGCAAACGCAGGTTTCGTATTGCCAACAGTGGTAATGGTATCGGTAGTAGTAGTTTTATTAACCACTGCTATCATGTTCCGCTCCTTTGACCGGGCGAAAAATGCTAGTAATGTCCGTGTCAATGAGTCTGTTATCACTGCTGCTACTCCAGCAATTGATAGAGGTAAAGCAAAAATTAGTAAATTATTGCAGGATAAAACTCTGTCGAAAACTACACCAACAGACAATGATCTGTATAATGCTCTTGTTAATAATATAGATAAATATACATTTGGTGATGAAACTAAACTAACACTATCTTTACAGGGACAACCACCACTACCACCATCACTACAAACAGCTTGGAGGTTTCCTGTTGATACTGACAGCAACGGGAAATTTGATAGCTATACCCTCTACGGTATTTATTTTAAAACCCCACCAGTGGTAAATGGTCAGTATAGCAGAGCCAGAAATGCTTTAGAAGCCAGAAATCCACCAGTAGTCAAGGGGACATTAAATGCTAATTGTGGAAGTACCGATACCAGTTTAGTAGGTAATACTGGTTGGGTGAGACAAGATAATGAAATCAAGAAAGCCTTTTTTGTTTATACCGCTATAGCCAGAATTACTAATCCTCCCGATACTGACCATGAAGTATATAATGGTAAGATCGCTGGTAGTCTGGGTGGGGCTGTAGAGTATCAACAAGACAGGGTACAAACACCAACAAATAACAATGCTGTTGTTTATGACGATGATCTAGAATTAAATTCTTCTACAAATTTGAATGGTGGGGTTTTTACAAATAGTAATTTACTGGCTGCTGGAAGTGTTAGTAATCTTAAATTATATCAAGTTAGTAGTGAAGCGTCTTGTTTCTATAAACCTAAAAATGCCAAAATTATTGTTGGTGGTAATTTAGCTCTGGGTAAGTTTACTGATGCAAGTGATACGGGGGGAGCGACTGTTGATTTATACAACGGTAAAATAGATAATGTTACTACTGGTACTTTAACAAAATCAGTGACAAATAGTCCCAAAGATACAGCCTATAATAACCTAGCTTATGTACGGCGGATTAATAAATTAATTGATGCTCAAATTGCTGCTGATTCTACAGGTGCTAATGATCCAACAGAAGTTAAAAACGGTCTTGCGCTCAAACAAACAGCATTAGGAATAACTTTTAACAGTACAGAGACCACTAAATACCGTCGTCAACAATTAGAAATTTACTTTAAAAGACGGACTCGTCGTGTACCTTATACAGAAGTTGCTTTTGGTGCTACAGAAATATATCCTAACTCATTATTACAAGGTTCTGCTAATACCCTGCGTCCCATTGATAACTGGGTTTATCCTACAGACCCAACAGACGGTAAAACAGGTGTTAATTATACTAATCTATCACTCAACATTAGCGGAACATCCTTAGAACCCAAGGCCAGCGACCCAAAAGAATTGAAGAAAAATAGTGGAAAAGAAAAACTATTGGGTGATAGAGTCCTAGTTAGTAACAATTTACCCGAACTGAGGTGGGATACAAGTAAAAATCAGTTTATTGGTTCATATATTGAGGATACCCAAGATATTAGTGGCATTAAATGGGATTTACCAAGTGATACTACGCAAACTCGCACACGACCCTCTTTAGTACGGAATTTAGCAGATATTGGTTCTACAGAAAGAGATGGAGACTGGGAATTAGCAGCAGCCAAAGTACCAACAAGTACCACAGGACCCGTGGGTGGTTTACGAGTTGTTACCGGGGCAGGTGTTTATTTGAGTAAAAATGATACTCCTAGTAGTATTAACAGTAACGTAAAAACAATATGGCCTGATAATGTAGGAACAATAAGTTCTACGGATACAACAACACCTTATCTAAAAATGCGGGCTACAGCAGTTTATCACTACAAGTCTACTGGCTACAATGCCCAAACGCCCAAACCTATAGCTTGTGTGAGTAGTTATTACGATCCTACTGATAATAATAGCTACAAAAATATGAACAGTTTACCAAATGCTCCTAATCTTGAAAAAGACAAAGATGGTAAATCTAACAATGGTATAGTTTATCCTGCACCCACTAAAACAGTTAGTGATTATGCAACAGCTTTGACATATCTATCTCAATTAAATTATAGTAATGGACGTTTCATAGATGAGGGATTACTAGCTAGAGCATTAAACAAAGCAGCAGCAAATATAACTATATCAGAGCAGTCTGCCATTGATGCTCAGATTTGCGCTCTACAAATTCTAGATGGTAGTCTTAGTCCTAATAATTCCGTTATTCCCCATGGTGCAATTTTTGAAACCTTCTTTTCTGACCAGAGAGAAAATCAAAAAGTTCGCGCTACAGTTTTAGACCTGAATCAACTACGGACAACAACCATTGGTGGTTCAGAATATTTATTACCCAATAGCGGTATTATTTACTCGACTCGTGATGATGCTTTACCAGATATGAGTGCGGGTAATACCGACGCTGAAAAACTTGAAAGAAAACTTGAAAGTCCTGTAGATTATTCAGACGACACCACACGCCGTCCCAGTGCAATTATACTCATTAAAGGCGAGAAACTGGGGCGAACAAATAGCTACAAGGAAGAGGAAAAGGGGTTAACTTTAGCTACCAACTTACCAGCGTATATTAAAGGTGATTTTAATAAACACACTCAAGAGGAATTTACTAATACACTAGCAGATGATTGGAGTAACTTCTATACTCGCAGTACATTTAATCCCAACTTTGCCTGTCGTTCTGGTGACTCCAGATTTCCTAATTGTACCACAGGTGATGAATGGCGACCTGCGAATATTTTAGCTGATGCTGTTACTTTGCTTTCTGGAGACTTCGACTTCAAGGAATTGGGTTATGCAATAGGTAGCCAACAAATAGCTAAGAACGATACTACTTTTAATCTGATTATTGCTGCTGGTGACAATCCTGCTAAACCTACAGTAGATAATGGTGGTCTAAATGGTGGTCTAAATAACTTGGTTCGCGTTATAGAGAATTGGACTAGTAGTAAAATCAAGCTCAATGGGGCTTTTATGCAGGTAAAAAAGAGTGCCTATGCTACAGGGACAAATCCACCTCAGAAACTTAATAGTCCCCCGACAAGACAGTGGAGTTACGATGTAGGGTTGTTATTTCAGTCACCCGACTTATTTGCCAGTAAACTCGCAGTCACACCACCTGAACCACCGGATGAATATTTACGGGAAGTTAGCAGAGGTGATACATGGTTACAAACTTTGTTATGTGCTAAAGAAACTTCTGATCCTAATAACTTTGCCATAGAAGATCCAAAGCAACGTCCTGATATCTGTCAATCATAAAACTTATAAGGAGGTGAGAAACAATGATCAAAACCAAACCACAGCCCAAAAATTTATCTTACAATGACTCTGGTTTTACAATTATTGAGGTACTAGTAGGGGTAGTTTTCATTGCTATTCTCTTGGTTACTATATCACCCGTCCTGGTCATGTCCACGGCTGTCCGGGTGCAGTCGAAAACTACAGAAAAAGCTGTTCAAGCTGCTAAGACATTTATTAATGGTGTCAGCAATAATTCAATTTCAGCGCCCACTAAAGTAATTACAGAAACTCCAAATACTCCTATAAATCTAGAAACAGCAATGCCGGTTCCTCAACAAACAGATACAGATTTGTATTTCTTTAAGAAGGATAGCACCATCACGGCTTGTAATCCAATTTCAACTTGTCAACCAGATCAAAATAGCCCATTTGATGAATTTTACATTCAAGCGGCTCAAATAAAGCCCGCAGGTACGAAAACAAGTGATGGCTATCGTCTAGCGATTAGAATATATAGAGAAGACTTGGATTTTGATCAAACTATTCTAGGGTCTAGGACAGGTGGTATTTTAGTTAATAAACAAGCGCCAATCTTGATAACAACAGTTGAGATTAGCGGTAGTACCACTTTTGGCAGTTTATGTTCCCGCTTGGGTTGCGTTCAATAATCAACCTTGTCAATAAATTGGTTTATCCCTGAGGTTAATTCAATCAAATTCACCATTAATTTTCCCATAAAAAGCGAGTAAAATCCCCACCGTGCAATAATTTAATCTAAAACAGAAACATCTGAAAATCTGCCTTTGGTGCATTTAAAAAAGGACAATACAATGATGATCAAGATACTTCAATTTATATTCAAAAATCAATTCAAAGCCTCAAAATCTCTTGATAAATCTGGTGGGTTTACTCTCGTTGAATTGTTAGTAGCTTTAGCGATGTCATCTATAATTATCACACTATTACTAGAGTTTATGATTAGTGTGATAACCACAGATAGCAATGAGCAAATTAAGATAAATTCTGAGCAAGAAATCCAAATAGCACTGGATCATATTTCTCGTGATTTACAACAAGCTATTTATATTTATGATGCTGCTGGTATTGACAAAATAAAATCTCAATTGCGTTACCCAAATGATGATACTAAAACTCCTATATTAGTTTTTTGGAAACGGAATTTTGTTAGTCAGGTGATTCCCACTACATCAGGAAAAGATGATACTTTTGTATATTCATTAGTTGCTTATTATTTAATTAAAGATACTAATACAAATTGGTCACAATCTGCTCGTATCGCTAAATGGGAAGTTAAAGACGGTGTGGAAGTTTCTACAGGAGGTGTAACTTGTTCAGGATATACTAAGAAGTATGTTAATGCTGATAACTGTCCTAATCCAGGTTTTAATCCCTTTAATATAGCTCAATCCAACACTGTAGAAGATGCCATGATCAATTGGCAGAAATCTGGAGATTATAGTAGTGGTAATACGGCTAATGTGTTAATTGACTATGTAGATCAAACCACACCACCACTCGTTCCAACCATACCACCCACACCACCAGCGGCCACCTGTCCAGATAATACCATAACACCTCCAATTACATGGTCAAAAATAACGCCAAGCACAATAACGCCAACGCCAAGTAATGATATGACAGGGTTTTATGCTTGTGTAGATAAAGCCAATACAACAGCAAAGGTATTTATTCGCGGTAATGCCCTAGCTCGTAGAGAAAGTAATCCAAATCTTATAAAATATGAAAATGATAAAAAAAGTTATTTTCCCACGGCTAATGCCATAGTTCAAGGAGCAAAAAGTGGCTATTAATCATTAACTTAAAAAGTTAGTTGTCCGACTCTTGACACTGGTTCATAAAGTAATAATTTCACAATAGCTATAAAAAAATCAAAAATTCAGAAAAAAACGGCATATAAAAAATCATCCCACATCGCAATATATATATGTTTTGCTTGCAAATAATCAGGGATGAATTATTTACAAAATAATCGCTCTAATAGCGGTTTTACTGTGATAGAAACGATTACGGCACTATTAATGATTGGTATACTATCAGGAATAGCTGCACCAAGCTGGTTCGCTTTGATCAAGACTCAGCACTTAAATATTGCCCAAGATCAAGTTTATCGAGCCATGCGTGAAGCCCAAAGCCAAGCCAAAAAAGAAAAGTTGACCTACCACGCTAGTTTCCGAGAAGAAAATAATAATGTTCAATGGGCAGTTCATCCGGCTACAATTGACCCATCTAATGCTAAATGGAATGACTTAGATCCTAGTGTGCAGTTAGATGTGGTGGAATCAACATTACAATTATCTAATGGCGTGAGACGAGTCCGGTTTGATGATATTGGTGGTGTGATACCTCCACTCGGCAAAATCACCCTATCTAGTAAACCTGGTGGCACAGCAAAGCGTTGTGTTATTGTTTCCACTATATTAGGCGCAATGCGAACCGCTAAGGATAACTCTTGCAATTAATTTGTATGATTGTAGCGGGCAAGATGCCCGCACCACAACATCTAGCTATTAGGATGATCAAATTTAGATGCGTAACAGCTAACCGGGTATTTAGCCTGGGGTTTTCACCTGACGGGCCATATCTAAAAAGACATTCATATTTACCCCTGGACGACGACGAGGACTATTCAGAGGAATGAGATATTTGGTGGCAAAATTGGTTTCCGTGGGGACTGATATTTTCACGGGTTCAGGCTTAATAACTTTTACTGCTGCTGGTGTAACTTTTGGTTCAGCTTTTGGTGCTACTGTTGCTGGTGCTTGAGTAACATTAGCTTCTTCAGCTTCTTCTTTTAGCTCTAAGTAGTAGTTATTACCTTTTTTACCAAAAAGTCCGGTAATAAAACCCACGATACCCGCAATGATATTTTTGATAAAACCCATAAAAAATGCTCCTGGTTTGAATAGTCTAGAACGTGACCGAAATTATTAAAAATCACGGTGTAATATTACATTTGATTGCGTTATCTGCGGCCAATTATTAGACATACTGCTTGCTAATTAAAAGCCTACATTTACTACTAGCACCGCAGGGCGGAATTAAAAATTAACAATTAAAAATTAAAAAGCAGATTGTATAAGCTCTTTAGGGACTTTTAATGGTTATCTTACTTACGCTGTACTGTACTAGTAATTATTTTTAGGTTTTTTATGTTAACAACGGTATCCGGTAAATAACGCAAATTAATTATTAAATTTTATTATAACTATAAGATTATGAGAATTTATTTAATAAATCTTAATAATTTTTCGGCAGTCACAAATTTGGTATATTTTATATATTTTCGATTACAATACTGAGATAAATAATCAAGATTATGGCAACAAAACAGCAAAATCCCGTTTTATTAGTGCATGGGATTAACGATACTGGGGCAGTTTTCAATAAAATGGCATCTTATCTCAGAGAACAAGGTTTGTCTGTGCATACGGTAGATTTAGTCCCTAATAATGGTGCTGAGGTTCTGGATAAATTAGCGCAGCAGGTAGCTAATTATATAGCTACTACCTTTGAAGCAGAACAACCATTTGATTTAGTTGGTTTTAGCATGGGTGGTCTTGTTAGCCGTTATTATATTCAGCGGTTGGGGGGAATAGATAGAGTCCAGCGATTTATCACCATTTCTTCACCCCATAAAGGGACTATAGTTGCTTATGGTACTTGGTTAGCTGGTGCTGTGCAAATGCGTCCTAATAGTGATTTTATCAATGATTTAAATTCTGATGTCGAAATGTTAAAGCAGTTAAATTTTACATCTATTTGGACACCTTATGATTTGATGATTTTACCTGCGGAAAGTTCGCAAATTGGTATAGACAAAGAAGTAATTTTACCCGTGATATTACATCCTTTAATGTTAACAGATATTAGGGCTTTAAGAATAGTAGCAAAAGCCTTAATAGCACCACTAAAAGCATGAATTTGGATTTACCAAAAAATGCACTTTTTTTGTGTTTCTGAAAGATTCTTACTCAGTAAAAGTAAATCTTTATATCCGAGAGTAGATGTACCATATAATGTTTGTTTATATCGTCTAGAAGTGTAATCAAAAAATATCGCAAATCTGTCTGAATTTATAGGTGGCTTACCACGATGAAAAATATTAGAAGTCTCGGCAATGATGACTGTACCAGCAATTCCTGTACATGATTTATAAACTTCTGAAGATATAACACCTTGCATAATCTTATCTTGGATGTAGCCAGATGTGTATTTTAAAGAATCAGATATTTTTGAGGTTAAAGATTTAGGAATATATTGAAATGGTCCATAATCTTCGCTAACATCATGTAAGTAAATGATAATCTTTAAAATTTTTCTATCTTCTTGATCTATGTGCCATAATCTCGAACCTGCTTCTAATTGATTGGCAATATCTCGACGAAAATATACACCTTGATAAGCTACTGGTAGACAAATATAATTTTCAACTATATTCAGTAACCGTTGTTCCAGTCCCCACAGGAAAATTTGGGGATACTTCATAATTTGTTCTGAACTAGCATGAACAACAATTTGATCTGAATGATTAAATGTATCCTCTGATATTTTTTGCATCAGGTATTGGGCAGATTTCCACATATCAATAGTAGATGTAATTCCCAATTTGTCTAATGTCGTTATGAAAACTCCTTCTCTTTTGATAATCTCAATTAAATCAATATCGTGTGCTGAAAGAAGAGGCAGATTTTGCAGATTTTTTTCTATAGCTTGTTGATAAAAGCAATCAGCTTGATATTTAAAAAATGGATATTGATAAATTTTCTTGAATATTTTCGTCCTAATTTTCAGTAAAATTTTATCCACAAATTCTTGTCCTTGTATTGTTAGAAATTAATTTCCATTACAAAAGAAGGGAACAGGGAACAGATAAGAAACACTCATTTGCAATGAGTTTTTCCTGTGAGAAAGTTGCCCATTCCCTGTTCCCTCTGAATTAGATTAATTTCAAAACTATGAATACAGCACTTTCCGGTGTTATGAGGTACATATCCAGCGGGCAAGATGCCCGCACTACAAGAGTTTCATAATTCAAGTTTGTACCTCATGAGAGCGAAATCTGCTGTATCTATCAATGGAATTAACATTAAGATATCTATTTTTATAATCATAAAAATCATACTATTGATACTTGTCATAATTAATTGGTTCTGTTTATGATAATTTGCATAAAAAAAGTGGATGTTTTTACCCACTTCACAATATTTATACTATCAGTATATGTTGCTTATTTACTGCCCTCTAAGTTTTATCACCAATTGCAGTATATTCAGTACCTTCAAAAATTGCCTTTGGATGACAATAATACTTAAATTCCATTAAGTTATAAAAAGGGTCTTCTAAAAAGAAAGTGCGATGTTCTAGGAGAGAATCAGTAAAGCGGTTTTTTGGTTCTTCTCGAAATTTTAGATCTTTGTTTTTTGCCCTTGCTAGTAATTCTTGCCAATCTTCTTCTTTGGTAAAAATTAGGCCAAAATGTCGCGGATAAATGGCTTTTTGTGGTGTTAAAATATCCTTAGTAACATGAGCTACTAATTGATGTCCATAAAGATTGAGAATCAAAGCATGAGGGCTTTCTCTTCCAGGTATGCAGCCTAAACCGTCCACATAAAAGGCTTTAGTTTGGGGAATATCAGCAACGGGAAAAGCGAGATGAAATAAAATTTTGTTCATAGATCGAGCAGTTATATCTGATAATATTATGGCAAAAATACTCATAATTTAGCAGCCATGTTGTCTTTGATTGATTCTTTAAATCCCTGGTTAATGGGATTAGGCTTAAATACGATTTTACTGGGAATAGTAGCCATTATTCCGAAAAAGTTGCTCACGCCCGCAGGTATACTTAATGCTGGGTTATTGGGAATTATCATTTGGGGAACACTAGGTTGGCCAGGATATCTAGTGGTAGTGTTTTATTTTCTTGTTGGTTCTGGGGTAACACGGATTGGTATGGCCGAAAAAGAAGCCGCAGGAATTGCCGAAAAGCGTGCCGGTGCAAGAGGTCCAGAAAACGTATGGGGTTCAGCATTAATAGCGGCTTTGTGTGCGTTGGGACTGTTGGTTTTCCCTGATTTTAAATATTTACTATGTTTGGGTTATGTCGCCAGTTTTAGCACTAAACTATCTGATACTACCGCGAGTGAAGTTGGTAAAGCTTATGGTAAAAGCACCTTTTTAATTACGACATTGCAACCAGTTCCTAGAGGGACAGAAGGGGCGGTAAGTTTAGAAGGAACTCTAGCTGGTATGGTAGCATCAATAGCGATCGCACTCATTGGTTGGGGAGTAAATTTAATTAATCCTCTGGGGATAATTTGGACTGTCTTAGCTGCATTTATCGCTACCAATTTAGAAAGTGTCATTGGTGCAACTTTGCAATCTAAATATACTTGGCTTACCAATGAAGTTGTCAATATTATTAATACCTTGATTGGTGCAACTGCGGCAATTATCATGGCGTTAATTTACCAAAGTATCTTTGTTTAATTATTGACTCAACGCCAAGATTAATGGTTAAGTTTCTTTGAGGTAAGGGTTTAGTAATGCTAAACCTCTATAGGATCTAAAATTTCAATGTAAAAAAAGCCCCATATAATTATCAAGAGGCTAAAGAAAAGATATTCATTGTTAACAGATATTTGACTACATAGACAGATAAGGATCTATATTGCCAACTTCAAATTCACAAGCCCTAGAAACCACATCTGGAGGTAATTTATCAAAACTGATTAATGGTAAATAATCAGGATTATCTATGAGTTCCTTTGCTAATAAAAACCCAGCAATTGTCCAAGTTTGATATTTCCTCGCTTGTTTACCAATTAATCTCCCTTTTTTACCATCGTAATATTCTGGCCATTCATCTTCACTCAGTCTAGCTGTAGCAATTTCAATGGCTTTTTCTGCTAACTGTGGTTTTTTGGTTTTCACTGCTGCTGCTGCTAACATCCACATTAAAACAGGCCAACTTCCGGCATTATGATATGACCAAGGAATGTTTTTGGGATCACATCCTGTGACTACTCGATATTCTTCACCTTGTAAGGCAGGATAACAGATTTTAATAGGCATATCTCCTACTAAATCATCCCATCGTTTTTCAATCAGATTCATAATGGCTTGGGACTGTTCTTCAGTAGAAAGATCAGAAATCACAGCCATCAAATTTCCCAGAGTAAAGAACCGAGTATCCATTTGTGATGGTCCAACATTTCCCGCAAAATAACCACCTTTTTTCGGTAGCCATTTATCTAATTCATAATAAGGTAAAGAATCTGCATAAATATTGAAAAGATTGACCGCAGTTTTTCCGTATTCTTCACCTTTAAAGCGATAAATTGCATTCAGACGATTAATATCTATCCAATAATGCTGACGAATATGTCCACACAATAAAGGTAAGCGGTTATCAATTGCTTCGATAATATCCCCATTCCCTGTGCAAATTAGTAATTCTCTCGCAGCCCGTAAAGCCGCAAAAAATAGAACTTGAATTTCTAAAGGATGCCCATAAATCCCCATGCGTCTATCTATCATACAAGCACCGTCAGGAACTAACAGCGTGGGGTACATATCAAAACGATTGGCCAAACAGATATCCATAATTAACCTAATTCCTGTTTGGAATTCAGGTTGATAAGCTAAGGAAGAATCATTTGTAGCGACGACATAAGCCCGTAATAAAATTAGCCACCATAAACAAGAATCTACAGGTGTAACTCTAGCAATAGCGTGTTCACCAAAATCAGCTTCTAAAAATTCTTCCCCATTGGCAGAAACAACTTTGAAACTGGCTGGAATTAGCCCTCTACCGGGTTTATAGGCATCTAAGGCCTTTTCTTTCGGTTGCAACTTTAATGTTTCTTCTAGGAAATTTTTGACAATATCTGTTCTGCCTTTAATCAAAAAAATTAAAGCCGAAGAAACAAAATCTCGGATAAAACATTGGTCGTAATTTAGGGCTTCTACGGATGAATCATAAGCCGCTAGAGTTCCTACTGGCTGACCTTTGTAGTAGAGAATTGAATTCTCTAATGCAAGCCAAGCTTCATTTTCTATATTTTTACTTGTCTCTAATTTGTTTAGTTGCATTACCAGACTAACTCCATTTGGATAGTAGATTTGTTGGGAGTAGATGCACCTTTAATTATTCTTTATGCCCTTTTCATGATAACTTTGAAATAGCAAATATCAATCCAGTCAAAATACTAAAACTCGGTCAATGTCAAAATCTAACTGCATCATATTTAGCAGTTTTTTCAATCTCTGAAAATGCACTTTATTCTCCGTGTAAAATCACTTCAATAGAGTATATCTGCTTAATCAGGAATTGATCATGGACATGACAAAATATATTATTCCCCTACAACTTAACAATTTATAACGTTTTTTCCGAATATGCAATATAAACAATTAAAAAAAATTGAGGTATTAATACTGATGAAGCGATATATATTTTACAAGCTATTCATAAGCTGAAACCTTTGATATGCTTGATTGACTGCTTGCATGGCAGTTTTGGCACTGACAGAAGTGTTAATATCAGGATGATATAATCTGGCTAATCTCAAGTAGGCAAGTTTGACATCTTTGGGGTGAGTTTTCGGTTCTATGCCTAAAATTTCCCACCATTCCCCAGTTAAGGGTAAATCATCACTGCTGTGAACCTGCCGCCAAATCTTGAGAGTGCCACCTTTACCACCACTAATCAATATTTTACCATCTGGACTGAAAGCTAGGGGACTAAACCCAGAAATAGTTTCTAGCAATTCCCCAGTTTCAAGATTCCAAAGTTTGATAATTCCATCTTGACTACTACTAGCAATAATTTTACCATCAGGGTGAATAGCGATCGCAGAAATAGCCGTTGAGGGTTGATACCAAGTGTAGCGTAATTCCCCTGTATGGAGATTCCAGAATTTAATTGTACTATCGGTGCTGCCACTAATCAGGGTTTGATTATCGGCAGTAATTGCTAATGTATTTACTGCTGCTAAATGCTGATTAATGGTATAAAGTGGTTCACCAGTTTGTAAATTCCAGATTCTGATAGTTTTATCAGCACTGCCACTAACAAGAGTTGTAGAATCAGGACTAATAGCAATAGCTAAAACTGCATCTGTATGTCCATTTAAAGTGTGTTTAATCGTTCCTGTATAACTTCCCCAAACTCTGATAGTTTTATCCGTACTACCACTAACAATAGTATTACCATTAGGACTATAAGCAAGTGCATTAACAAAACTATTATGACTATAGGGAGAACTTAAATAAGAGAATGTGCGATTATATTTTTTTGTTTCTAATTCCCAACTGCTGATTTTCCGATCTACACTACCACTAATTACCTGTTTTCCGTCGGGACTAATAGCTACAGATAACACAGCTTCAGCTTGTCCAGAAAAAGTATATAGCAACTTTCCAGTTTGCAAATTCCATAAATTAACTTGTCTGTCATTGCTACCACTAACTAAGGTTTTATTATCAGGATGAATAGCAACACTATTCACGGTGGCTGTGTGTCCTTTGAGGGTTTTCACACATTGCCAAACTTCCGTTATTTGAGGAGTTATATTTAATATTTTGGGTTCAACTTCTGGTTTAAATTGAGGAGATTTACCTTGGATTTTGGACTTTAATTGTTTTAATTCTTCCTCAATTTCTAAAGCTGTAAATTTGGCATTTATATCATCACCAGATAATTCTAGTAATGCTTCCAAATAATAATAATAATCATTATTTAAAACTTTTGTTTCCATGCGTTCAAAAACTTGCATGGGAGTTTCCCTAAATTCAGAATCATCTAATAATTTAGCCACACCATAAGCAGCAAGTCCTAAAACTGCACCAATTCCTGTCATTGATACTGTACCAATACCAAAAGCTAAACCAATTTTAGGTGCAACAAATCCTATGCCACCGATAACATTAGAAACGGCAACACCACCAATAGCACCAATACCCATTGCACCAAAAACGGCGCTATCCCCTGCTGTAATTCCTTTAAAAGCACCATAAGCAGCAGCGCCAACAACCGCACCGGCAACAGTTACAGCAGCAGCACCTATTCCCACACCACCAAAGCCTCCAGCTATTCCCATACCTCCAACGGTAGGGGAAATACCCGCACCTGTTAAAGTTCCGGTGGTGATGAATGCTGCACCTGTTGGGGATGTTGGTTTCATGCTTACGTCAGAATCAGGATTTATAGGATTTAAGGATTGAACACTAAGTTGCTGGTAATTTAAGAACTAGATTTTTTTAACTTTTGTTTTTTCCGGCGTTTTTCTGTAATAGCTACACCATGTTCTACGGGATAACCCGCTACGGGAATTACCTGATATTTTCTATCTGCTTCTAAATTTTTCAGTTCTGTGTAATCAACCCAGTGAATACAATCAACAGGACAGGTATCTATGGCTTCTTGAACTACCTCTTCTATATCTCCATCTTGACGGAGGACACGCGATCGCCCATAATCTTCTTCAATAAAAAAAGTATTTCGGGCAACATGGGCGCAATGTTTACAGCCAATACAGGTAATTTCATCAACATAAACACCTTTTTGCCGCACTAATCCGCCTAATTCCGGTTCTAAACCAGAACGTTCGGGGACATCTCGCAAAAGACTCCCTAATTCTGGTTCTAAACCGGAACGGTTATATTCCTCTTCTGGTGACGACGGCGGCAAATTAGACATTACGCACTCCAGCGTTGTACTACTAGGCGAATAGAACCATCTTTCTGTTGTTGTTGTTCGGCTACCTGGAAGCCAACTTTAGTAGTTTCTTTAACTACTGTTTGATAAGCATAACGTTGAGTTACTTGACGAACAAACCCATCCACAGATAGATTTTGTTGCCAATATTGTAAATCTGCAACTAATTCGTATTCTTGACCATTCCATCTAAAACCGATATCATAACCATTTTGCTGTTCAATTGTGACTTCGGCTGCATGAGTTTGACCACGATAACCCCGCACCTCACCAGGTCCAGGTTTCCAGTCTATTCCCAAGTCAGAAAGGGCATCTTTCAAGGATTCCAGATTACGGATCTGTGTCTTAATTTGGCTAAAGTGTGACATGGTGGTTTGTAATCAATGAAATTAACTAGTTGGAAAACTTACCATTCGCTGTGGGCGGTTTGTGTATCCACCACACTATTTTGTTGCGGGTTAGTGGCAAAAAACTCTGAGGTTGGTTCATTACTCAACACTCGTCCTAGCTGGGCTTCTATGGCTGCTGTTACCTCAGTACAAGATGCACCGATAATACCGGTGACTTTTTCTTGGACTCGACCATCTGGATAAATGATGAATTCTAATGTTTCCATGCTTTGAAAGCCAACCTAGATAGTATATTTGAACTTTGCTGGTTTACCAGACCTACTCAAAATTTAGGGATAGGAACTTAGATACAAATTTGCCACTTGTCTCATAATGTTCCATATTTAAGCACATATATTTCATAATGTTTACAAAAGTTATTATTTTAGATTAGTATTTACGTTCGTTAGTTATAAGTTTCTCTTAACCTGATCAATTAGTCAAGATGAGGACTGCTAAAGACCAAAAATTATCAAAAATCTGATTAAATAAAGCTTGTAGGCAAAATCCCTAGTCAGGAATGAATATGAAAAAAATCTAAAATTCATTGAAAGATCTTATCATTATCATTGAATTGAACCAAGTCATAGGTTTTACACTGGTGATCAGGTATAATTGTTACTGGCTCTGCCATAAATATTCACAGACATTACACTATATTACCAATTTTAAATAAAAACATGAGATTTAGAGACTGGGCGACTAGAGTAATACTAATTTTTTTGATGTTAGCTACCCTAATTTTGGCTGTATTCATTGGGGGTGCGAGACAACAACACAATCAGACAATTGCATCAACATCGGAAGGGACAACTGAGTATCAATATCCACCAGCGCAATTACAGTCAACAATAACTAAACCAGAAAAAAAGCGAAATTTAATCCCGTCTCCCGCAAAGATTAAAAAAATTAATCCTCTGTATATAACTACTAGAGATTTCGCTAATTATACACCTAATTTTGCCCAGGTTACAGTTGATCCTAGCAATTATGGCGATCGCTATACCGCAGATGTTAATGGTGTACCTTGTAATAATCAAGCCATTATTGTCCTTCATGAAACTACCAATTCTACTTCTAGCGCCATTAATTTTTTTCAAACACCTCATGATGATGAAAGTGTTCAAGCTAGTTATCATGCCATAATTACTTTAGAGGGAAAAGTTATTTATTTAGTTCCTCCAGAAAAACGCGCTTTTGGTGCTGGTAACTCAGTTTTCAAAGGTGTTAATGGTGTGGAAACTGTGCAAACTAATCCTAATTTACCCCCATCTGTAAATAATTTTGCTTATCATGTATCTCTAGAAACCCCGACCGATGCTTGGGGGAAAAGTAATATAGAAGCACATTCAGGATATACAGAAGCTCAATATAATTCTTTAGCTTGGTTAATTGCTCAAAGTCAAGTTCCAGATGATAGAATTACAACCCATCGTGCGGTAGATGTGGGGAATGGGAAAGTTGATCCTTTAAGTTTTGATGGTGAAAAGTTTCTCAATAAATTGCATTCTTTTCGGCAATTACAAACTTTCAATTAGTTAGCAAAACAAAATTCTGAGGATTTAATTTAGTTAAAACTTATGCAGAATCTCAAATAATGTGATTAAATTTAGAGGATATTTAACAAATAGATAGAATGCTTCATGCGTCGAGACTCCATTTTCTATAAACTATTTCAACAATCTCCAACTTTACTATTTGAACTGTTGACAAATCCACCCATAAATGCAGATGCTTACCGATTTGATTCGGTAGCTGTCAAAGAACCCAAGTTTGAAATAGATGGAGTATTTCTCCCCCCAGAAAACGAAGGTGCTGGGGTTGTGTATTTCTGTGAGGTACAATTCCAAAAGGATGAACAACTTTATGAAAGAGTATTTGCAGAATCTTCACTATATTTCTATCGTAACCGCGTTAGATTTAGTGACTGGCAAGCAGTTATAATATATCCATCTCGCAATACCGAACAAAGGGACATTTACCCTCATAGAACCTTACTAAAAGGTGAACAAGTACATAGAGTGTATTTGGATGAATTGGGGGATATTCGTCAATTACCTCTATGGGTAGCATTGATGGTATTGACTACGGTAGAGGAAGAACAAGCACCAGCAGCAGCACGGGATTTGTTAATAAGAACCCGTGAAGAAGATCCTCAACCATCAAGTCGCGCCATAATAGAGATGATCACGACTATCATGGTGTACAAGTTTGAAAAACTTAGCCGAATGGAGGTAGAGTCTATGCTAGGAATAACACTCAAGGAAACTAGAGTTTACCAAGAAATTAAGGAAGAAGGACGAGAGGAAGGACGAGAGGAAGGACGAGAAGAAGGACGAGAAGAAGCAACTGTTAATGTGATTATTCGACTGTTGACTAAGCGGTTTGGAAAAATCTCTGAGGAAATGCGTTCCTCGATTTCTAGTTTACCTTTGCCGGTTCTCGAAGATTTGAGCGAAGCATTGTTAGATTTTACCAGCTTTGCTGATATCCAAACTTGGTTAAAAGGGCGGGTAAATTAAATTATTTGGGCTGAATATTCGCGTAAGTTGCTAGTTAAGAAAAAAGGGAATAGGTGAAAATCAAAAACTTACCTATTTCCAAAATTACATTTTTTTCGCCAGTTAAGAAGCGTTAATACTGCTAATAGATAATTGCTCATTCAAAATTTTTTTGTTTTTGTAGTTTATCAATTAGAATATGTACTTTTGTTGATGGTTTTGTACATCCATTTTCGTTAGGATGATTTTGCTCTAATTTAATAGCATGACTAATTGCTTTTTCTTGATTGGATTTGAGTTTTTCATATAGCAATTTATCACTTTTATTATAATTTTCTCCTGGTCTTAAAATACCCTCTTTTCTCATTTCTGATTCTAGCTTTGGACGTAATTCTTTGTAACTACTAAAGGGACTGGTAGTATAACAACAATGGAGTAAAAACCAAAATTCAAAACAGGGTATTGATGTTATAGATTCAAAATCATGTTCTTTTGCTGTGCTGAGAGCTTGTTTATATTTTTCCGGTTTATTATCATCATCAAATATACAAAATACTTGATCATATTGTTTTTGTCGGTATAGATCATAAGCTGTATTTACAATCTCTAAAGGATCTCCACCATTAGCGGAAACTACTTTAATCTTAATTGTTGATAATTTCAATTCACGTTTTAAAGAATCAAAGTAATTATATTCTGTTTGTTCACCCTCAACTACAATTAAAAGGTCTCCTCTAGGATTTTTATTCTCCGAACTTCGTTTTAAATTATTGGTAGATTTTCCCCGTGACATATTTTTAAAGACTCAACCCATTAATAAAAGGAATAGCACCATAGCGACCTAGTAAATAACCTTTTTGTAAAGATTCATCTTCACGAGGTCGAAAGTCAAACAATGAATATAGTTTAGTCATGCTGTTATCTTTTTCAGTAAACCACACTTGGTCAGGTCTGAATATTTCACCATCTAATAATGTAGTATCATGAGTTGTAAATATTAATTGAGCATTGTTTTTATTAATTTCTGGATTATTAAACATTTTTATTAATGCTTTAGAAAGAACTGGGTGTAAACTTCTATCTATTTCATCTATTATTAATATTTCTCCATTTTGCAATACATATAACCAATATCCTGCTATTTCAAATAAGCGTTTTGTACCATCAGATTCTTCATCAATTTCAAATTCTACCGTTTTATCAGAGTCATTCATTTTATGTACAGTGATAATATCTAATCTGCCAAAATCAGGAATATCTTTGCTTATTGCGTTGATTCCTAGCTTCTGCATTTCCTGTTGAATTCGATGAATCATATCATCATTTAATGTTTCAGGTATAATTTCAATTTTTAGATCAGCAATACCTATATCTGCTTCATTTAGTAATTTAACCATATAATTATAATAACCTTCATTATTTGTATCATCAACTATGAAGGGTGTATCTATATGAAGAATAATTTTTAGTTCATCTTGGAAAAAATCGAATACCTCTGTTAATTGAGGATGATTATTTTGTGCAGCATGAGATATAAATAAAGAATTAGAACGAACAAATCTTTGAATACGCTTTTTTTCCCCTTTTAATCCTTTACCAAAAGACCATTTATAACCTTCATTTGGTTCAAATGTTGGATTATCTGGTAGATATTCACGAGAAAACCAGTTTTGTTGAACTTCATTCGGATAAGCAATTAACCACTCTTCAAATACTCGTTCTCGATTTAAAGAAACTCCATATTCATAACGAATTTTTTCATGAATAAAAATCACTTCAAAACTACTAGGCTTTTTTGCTGTTTCACTATTTAATCTAAATGGTTCAACAGGTAATTTATCCCCAATTTGCATTCTACTAGCTGAGTTAATGACAAGATTTTTCAGAACTTGTATAGCTTTGAGTAAATTACTTTTACCAGAAGCATTTGGACCATAAATAGCAGCACTTGTAACTAAGCATAAATCATCATTATCAGGGACAGGAAAAGTATTACTATCTAGCATGGTTTCATTATCAGCAGCTACCATACTTAATGTTTGCTTTTCTTGGATTGAACGATAATTTTCTACACTAAATTCTACAAGCATGACTTTATTTTTAGTTGGTTATCTGTATATAACCCACAAATTATTATAAATAGTAAAAATTATACTTTTTGTCCTTGCTAATGTCTAGTTAATAGCAACTTTTATTTGTGGGGTTATTCAAGCATACATAAATAATCAACAAATAGCTCTAGTTATAAAACTAAAGCTATGATTAATCTATGGAAATTCAGCAAACCCTACTTACTAAAACTGTAAATGTGCTGTGTTTGAAAAATACCTTTTAAAGAAGAAGGTAGTACACCATCAGCGAAAGTTTGCCTATCTAACTGTACTTGCAAATTACTCAAAGGATCGCTACCTGTCGCAATCAGAAATTCCATTTTCTGAATATAGGGTAAAGTTGCAATTTCATCTAAAATCTGGCAAATTGCTTGCAGGTAAGGATGACCTTTTTGTTGATACCAATTGGATTCAGCAATATTAGCTTGGTCAAAACCTAAATGTACAGTTAAAGAGGGTTGATCAAATAAAGCGATTCCCAAGGGACGGGCTTCTTCCTGTAACAATAAATGTTGATTTTTGGATAAATACCGTAATTTCTCTAATCGTTCATAACGTTCAGTCACCGATTCCGGTTCATCTTGCCAATGTATGGCAACTGTAACTAGATAAGTTTGTAACAGCATATGTCCCAATTTCTTAGCTTTAGTAGCTAGGTAATAGGAATTAAAATCATTAGACTCAATTAAGAGGGGAACACGATCTACCACGTCTAATCCATAACCTTTGACACCAGCAATTTTACGGGGATTATTAGTGATCAAACGAATTTTTTTAATGCCCAAATCCATGAGAATTTGCGCTCCCATGCCATAATCACGCAAATCAGCAGGAAACCCTAAACGCTCATTTGCTTCCACTGTATCCAAGCCCATATCCTGCAAAGAATAGGCTTTCAACTTGTTAACTAAACCTATGCCCCGTCCCTCTTGACGTAGGTAAACAACGACACCTTGACCAGCATTTTCAATCATTTTTAATGCGGCTTGTAACTGCATCCGACAGTCGCAACGCAAAGATCCTAAAGCATCTCCTGTTAAACATTCCGAGTGCATTCGCACCATTACGGCTTCATCTCGGAAATTTGCTGGATCTCCCTTGACAATGGCGACGTGTTCTGTCCTATCTAGGGTGTGACGGTAGCCGTAAATATCAAATTGACCGAACTCGCTGGGTAGTTTGGTAACGATTTCTCGATATATCAGGCGATCATTTTGGAGACGATAACTGATTAAATCAGCAATGCTAATAATTTTCAGGTGATGATTTTTGGCATATTCCATTAACTGATGTAACCGCGCCATTGAACCATCAGGGTTTTGAATTTCGCAAATTACCCCGGCTGGATACAGTCCCGCTAGTCTGGATAGGTCTACAGCGGCTTCTGTATGTCCTGCCCGTTTAAGTACGCCTCCTGGTCTAGCCCGCAGGGGGAAAATATGACCAGGACGACGTAATTCTTCCGGTTTGGTGGCTGGGTTGAGGGTGACTTGGATAGTCCGGGCGCGGTCTTCGGCGGAAATACCAGTGCTAACGCCCAAATGGGGACCAGCATCAATACTAACGGTAAAGGCGGTTTGGTTAGTATCTGTGAGTTTGCTGACCATTAATGGTAAGTCTAATTCATCAAGGCGATCGCCTGTCATTGCCAAACAAATCAGTCCTCTGGCTTCTACAGCCATGAAGTTGATCATATCCGGGGTGGCAAATTGGGCGGCGCAAATTAAATCACCTTCATTTTCTCGATTTTCGTCATCTACGACAACAATGACACGACCTGCTTTGAGATCGGCCAAAGCGGCATCAATAGGATCAAATTTAAAGGTTTGGGTAATATTAGGCTGTGACACAGAAAATTTCCAGCTATTAACGTAAAGTTTTTTAACAATTTCTTATTTTAGATTGTAGCTTGTTTATCGGAATTAGAGGTTTTGTGAGATAACTAAGTAGGTTAGCATTGAAAATCGTCGTTATGACAAGGCAAGAGGCAAGAGGCAAGAGTGAAGAGGGTTTGGGCGATTTTACTTTTCGTTACATATTTCGGTTTTTTTCCGTTCACCTACTTAAACTGTTACTTGACAATAAAATAGTTCATATATACTATTAATAGTTTAGAGTCCCGTATATACAGATTATTAAGCTATGAATTTGACTGATATAAGTAAATTACTAGGTAAACCCTACTTTCAAGCGTCTAATTGTCTCATTTACAATTTAGATTGTTTAGAGGCGATGACAATTTTACCAGATGAATCAATTAATTTAACTGTCACCAGTCCGCCGTATAATATTGGCAAGGAATATGAAAATTTATTACCATTGGACGATTATATAAATTGGTGTGAAAAATGGATAACAGAAGTTTATCGTCTGACTTTATGTGATGGAGCTTTTTGGCTAAATTTAGGTTATTTATCTATTAAAAATCGTGCTAAAGCAATTCCTATTTCCTATTTACTTTGGGATAAAATTCCTTTTTATTTAATTCAGGAAATTGTTTGGAATTATGGTGCTGGAGTCGCAGGAAGTAAGTTCTTTTCACCTAGAAATGAGAAATTTTTGTGGTATGTGAAAAATTCAGAAGCTTATACTTTTAATCTTGACGATATTCGTGATCCTAATGTTAAATATCCCAATCAAAAAAAGAATGGTAAAATCAGGGTTAATCCTTTAGGTAAAAATCCCACTGATGTTTGGGAATTTCCGAAAGTAACTTCTGGACAAAACCGATCTTCAAAAGAAAGAACACCACACCCAGCACAGTTTCCCTCTGCTGTCATTCAAAGAATAATTCAAGCATCTTCAAATCAAAATCAAATTATCCTAGATCCATTTTTGGGTTCAGGTACTACTGCTATGGTAGCTTTAGATTTAAATCGGCTAGTAATTGGTTTTGAAATTCGTCAAGATTACTGTGATATTGCTGCTAATAGAATTGAAACTTTTTTGAAAGAACAAAGTTGTCAAGTAGAACAAATGTCTTTATTTGTATAAAATAAAAGTAATTTTATATTTTTAAGTTAACCACCACCAAACACCATTTATTATGTTTTTGCCCAGTGCAAATTTTTCAATCCCTGAATTCAATTTAAGTATATTGTGATATTTTTCCTGCACTTTGGCTTTTTTAACAGTTTGATTATTACCTTGATAATCACTTAATTCCTGAATAATTTTTATTCCTTCCTTATTCATCTCATTCGCAATTACATCACCAACTTTACATAATAAATTAACAGGAGAATCTAAAATATATTCTCCTGATATTGTAAAAAGTTTATGCTCATAGACTTTTTGATCTAAACCAGATGCCTGACCTGTTGCTGATTTTTGTGCATTCCAGTCTTCATGATCTATCCAACCGAATCTTAATAATGTTAAACTTTGCTGGTAGAAATTAGCTGTAATATAATAACCAGACTTTTCTTTTTTAGCAAGCTCCTCATTATTTTCATCTTTTGCTTTTTGACCATAGCTGCGATTTCCAAAAATTTTTGTGCCAAGCTGACCAGAAGTTTTTATCTCTATTGAATATCTTGTATCCTTTAGATAAACAATATCTTTTTCATCTTTACATTGTGTTCCTCTCCATTCTTCTGGATAACGCTTTTGCAATTCTTTGGCAAATAGTTTTTCAAAAAAATAACCCACCATAATAGCTGGTGGATCAATTTCTGCCAGGCTCAAATATGTGTCTTCCTCTCCTATTTTTGTTTGCCATAAAAGCTGCCAACTCTTTAAAGCAACCTCTCTAATAACATTTGGCTTGAGAGGATGTTCTTCTATCAGTTCTTTTGTTTTATCTGCCCATTTTTCAACTGGAATACTGGCATAAGGAAATACCATTTAATCTAAACCTTTTAATAATTCACTGGGTGATATTCCCAGAGCCTGAGCAATACGGATAATATTTAACAAAGCAATATTTCTTTCACCACGTTCAACACCACCGATATAGTTGCGATGTAGTCCTGACAGTTCTGCTAACTGTTCTTGAGAAAGATTTTGCGCTTTTCTGATTGTGCGAATATATTCGCCAAATTTTTGAAGTTGAGAATTTTCTGTCACATAGCAAACATAATCTTTAGTGGTACTGATTTTCTACACACTATGAGTGTGATTATTTTTTAAAGATATTTGTGATTATAGGTACGCTAAAAGATCCGCTTTGCTATACAATGCTGCGAAAGTTCAATCAAAAGTCATTAGTAATTAGTTAGTAGCTTGACTGCTGATGATTGATAATAGATAACTAAAAGTGGATAAGGATTTAAGATCATGGGAAATTTAAGACGCGTACCAGTTGGAATTGTTGGCGCGTCAGGGTATGGCGGAGTACAGCTAGTGCGACTGCTGATGGATCATCCTCAAGTGGAAATTGTTTATTTAGGTGGTGAAAGTAGTGCAGGTAAATCCTTTGCTGACCTTTACCCACAGTTCGGTAATATAGTAGATTTGCCCATTGAAGCAGTACAACCGGATATTATTGCTAGTCGTTGTGAAGTGGTATTTCTGTCTTTACCCAATGGACTGGCTTGCCAAATTGCTCCCCAACTTATAGAAAAAGGCTGCAAGGTACTGGATCTGAGTGCTGATTATCGCTTTGGTGATTTGAAAACTTATACAGATTGGTATGGTACAGAAAGAAGCGATCGCACCATAGCCGCGACAGCAGTTTATGGTCTACCAGAATTATACCGCGATCGCATTGCCGAATCAAATCTAATTGGCTGTCCCGGTTGCTATCCTACAGCCAGTTTACTGGCACTTTCCCCACTTTTAAAACAAGGGTTAATAGTCCCCGAAACAGCCATTATTGATGCCAAATCCGGCACATCTGGGGGCGGCAGACAAGCCAAAGTTAACCTGTTGTTAGCCGAAGCTGATAACTCTCTAGGTGCTTATAACGTTGGTAGACACCGCCACACGCCAGAAATTGAGCAGATATGTAGCGACTTGGCAGGTCATGACGTAAAAATCCAATTTACACCCCACCTCATCCCCATGGTGCGGGGGATTTTAGCCACTGTGTACGCCACTATGCGCGATCCCGGTTTAGTCCGTGATGACCTCATTACTATCTACAGTGCCTTTTATCGTAATTCCCCTTGGGTGAAAATCTGCAATAGTGGCACTTATCCCCAAACTAAATGGGCGTGTGGCAGTAACAATTGTTATATCGGCATAGAAGTTGACCCCCGCACTGGTCGCGTTATCGTCATGTCAGCCATTGACAACCTGATAAAAGGTCAAGCCGGACAAGCGATTCAGTGTATGAACCTGATGCTAGGCTGGGATGAAACCTTGGGATTACCTAAAATTGGGTTTTATCCTTAAAAGGGAACAGGGAACAGGGAAAAAGGGAACAGGGAACAGGGAACAGGGAACAGAAGGCAAGAGGCAAAAGTTAATATTCTCCCCCTGCTTCCCCTGCTTCCCCTGCTTCCCCTGCTTCCCCTGCTTCCCCTGCTTCCCCTACTTCCCCTGCTTCCCCTGCTTCCCCTGCTTTCTTCACTGTCACCTGTCACCTGTCACCTGTCACCTATTTCGGTCCTAAACCAACAGTACCAGCATAGACGGCGCGATCGCCTAATTCATGCTCAATGCGGAGGAGGCGATTGTATTTTGCTACCCGTTCACTGCGACACAGAGAACCGGTTTTAATTTGACCGGCGCGAGTAGCTACAGCTAAATCAGCAATTGTTGTATCTTCAGTTTCACCAGAACGATGGCTAATTACTGAACGGAAACCGTTGCGAGTGGCTAAATCAATGGTTTCCAAAGTTTCAGTTAGAGAACCGATTTGATTTAACTTAATCAAAATCGAGTTAGCGGCTTTTTGTTCAATGCCTTTTTGTAAGCGGGTAGCGTTAGTTACAAATAAATCATCACCCACTAATTGTACTTTTGAGCCAATTTTCTGAGTTAGTAATTGCCAACTTTGCCAATCTTCCTCATGTAAACCGTCTTCAATAGATACAATCGGATATTGGTCAACCAACTGACCTAAATAATCAATAAACTCAACAGGACTATGGGGTTTACCATCATAAACATACTGGCCATTTTTGTAAAATTCACTAGCAGCCACATCTAAAGCCAAGGCTACTTCCTCCCCGGGCTTATAACCAGCTTGTTTAATCGCTGCTACCAACAATTCTAAAGCTACCTGGTTAGATTCTAGGTTAGGTGCAAAACCACCTTCATCACCTACACCTGTCAGCAAACCTTTATCATCTAACACTTTGCTGAGAGTGGCAAATACTTCCGCACCCCAACGCAAAGCTTCTTTGAAAGAAGGCGCACCGATAGGGACAATCATAAACTCTTGAAAGTCAACGTTATTAGATGCGTGCGCTCCACCGTTGATCACATTCATTAAGGGGACTGGCAATAAATTCGCCAAAGGTCCACCCAAATAGCGATAGAGAGGAATATCTAAAGCTGCTGCACCTGCTTTGGCTGCTGCTAAAGAAATACCTAAAATGGCATTTGCGCCTAAGTTAGATTTGTTAGAAGAACCATCTGTAGCAATCATTGTCCGGTCTAACAATTCTTGGTTGAGGACATCCAACCCTAATAATTTGGGTGCTAATATCTCATTGGCGTTTTTTACCGCCGTGAGGACTCCTTTACCACCATAACGGCTTTTATCCCCATCTCTCAGTTCATGAGCCTCAAATGTGCCTGTGGAAGCACCGCTAGGAACTTGCGCGAGTCCGACTGCACCACCAGCTAAATGTACTTCCGCTTCTAGTGTAGGTCTTCCCCGTGAGTCGAGGATTTCGCGGGAAACAATGGCTTCAATAGCAGTGTCTAGAAATTTAGTCATTCGTGGTTTGTCCTTGATTTTGAGTATGTCGTCAGGGTTAACCTTTACAGTTTACTAATAACCCAATCGTTAGTTTATGTGTTTCTGGGGGAAAATCGGCTGACATTAAAGAAGATTTCCAATCACGACGGGTGGTAATGATCCCTGAGTATGGAAGGAAACACGGAATTTGTCAGAATCAGGATTTTTAGGATTAAAGGATGTACAGGATTATTTATTGATACTTTATTTTGTCAGAATCAGGATTTCTAGGATTAAAGAATGTACAGGATTCTTTATTGATAGTTTGCTTGTTTTGAATACATAAATTGCCATTTTTAATATTTATGTACAAAATTCTGTAAATCCTCACATCCTGGACATCCTGATTCAGACAGATATTCCTAAATTTATATATTTGAGATTATTGGTATCTCTTATCGAATCTATTGTATTAGCTGAGATTTTAATCAATTCCAGACTATTTTGTGCTTGAGTGCTGTAAATATTTCACCCAAATATAGAATCTATGACACTAGCAGGGGAAACGCATCTTATCAATAATGACCAAACTATTCGCATTAACGACCACTTATTGACAATATTTTTTTTAGCCCATCACTGTCATACTGAAAAAATCAATCAAACGATAAATAGGAATTTCTTGGTTTATACATTAAAACGGTATTTTGTCAATAAGATTTAGATGCGTTTCCCCTGGACGCAGTACATTGACAGCCTCTGCTGAAGTAAGAGAGAAGGCACGAATAGCTTTACTTGGGTTAGGATATACACAACAAGTATTAGCTGATTTTCTTGAACTATCATTACAAAAAGAGGAATTAGGGTTTCTGGTTTTATAGTGGTATATGTATTCCCCTAGTAGTGGAGGCTAAAATGGCTATCCCATTTATATTTCAAACTCTTGGATCTTTCGTTATCTTAGGTTTATACAGGCGGTTTGTATCCACACCAATGAATGAAGCTTTATACAGGCTGGAAATTGTTAATCTTAATATTCTTTTAAAAGCTTTGGACTATTACGAGTCCGAAAAGGGTAGATCAAAATCCACAGAAAACATTCGTGAATTTGCTGATGATGCTTTGTCTGGTTATCGGGGTGCGTCTGAGGTAGGTATTGGAGGTGATGGCAATTTTAATAGCATTAAAGAGGCTGAAAAAAACTTCAACGATGCCGCAAATAGTTTTAAAAAATTGCCAGAATATCAAAAGTATCTAGATAAAGCCTACGCTGATGTCAAAAGTATCTAGATAAAGCCTACGTAAACCTTGAGATTAAGTAATAGCCTTTATGATCGCTGCTCTTGTACATCAGTTTTAAGGAGTGTAACTATGTCAGTAACTTACCCTTCACAGAAGATTAAGTCTAAAACTTTGGAGACAATTACAGAGGTAATAATTGATGGTGAAAAACTGGAAATTCTCACGGACAACAAATTAGGCATTCAGGAAATAAAGGTTGTTAATGATGGGGAAGTCATTAATGTTATTACTGATGCTGTTCAGGTATCTGATTATGAAAATAAGATTTTCGATGCAGTTATCCAGTCTGGGATTCCTGAAAATCTAATTCAATTGGCTAATTCTTTAAAGTTTCAGTCTAAGGTTGATAATGCAGATAATTCTTCTTGTATTCAGACTATTGTGAGTACGATAGATGGAACAAGAATATTGGAGATTGCCCTGCTTATTGAGAATGATGAGAGTCGAAATATTGAAGTTACATTTAATGATAGTAAATGGAATATAGCGGTTAATCAGGACGATAAAAATTTGGTCAAGTATGCTCGAATTTTAAAATATAAATTGTCAGCAATTCCAGAGACAGTATTCTCTATTAGTTTTGAGCAGTTATTGTTAGTTTCTGAGTTGGGTAAACCGATTATGGAAACACCTCTTAAGGATATGATCGAGTCTTATGTTGAATATCCTAATTTTCCACCCTTAACTCCTGATGATGACGAATATAGACAATGGAGATATGATGATGATAGACCCTCTAAATGGCCAAAAGAAAGAAAATATCTATACGAAAAGAAACAAAACGAGCTTTTCTTTAAAATAAGATGTTTCAAATGTGACAAGTCTAAGGATTATACGTATTTTCATACATATTACTGTCCTCTTAAAGATAATCCTGCTTATTATGATTATAATTTACGTGCTAAATGGCTGGATAAGTATTCAGATAATCCACATGAATACATAATAGGAGATGATGAAATTTGTGATAATTTACGGTTTCAAGAAAAAAAGTTTATCGATGATTTTCAGCAAATAAAATTTGATTATTTGAACGAATGTAAAAAAATATTTAATCATCAAAATAAAATATCAACTAGTGATTTTGAGTCTGAAAAAATAGTTTTCATTTTGTCTCTTCTTTTAAAGTTGTCAACTCTTCAGAATAAACTAAAAATTAATTGTGAACGTCATCACTTATTCGTTTATCAATCTACATTGTGGCCTGGGAGAGCTCTCTCTTTTTATAAGGATGATTCCACTCATAAAGAAATAGGTATTAATTTTATAACTGAAGTAAACTCCAAAAGGATGTCAGAATATATTAATAAGATATTAATAAATCTTGACGCTGTATCAGGAACTCGACTTTTTTCTTCTATTGCTGAACAAATCACTGATTTTAAAGACATCCTAGACAATTCTGAAAATTTATCTAGTCCAGACTTTTACCAACGTATCTATCAACAAACAGTCAAATCATTTCAAAATAATCCAGAAAAAATTGAGATCATCTTAGCAGACTTCTATAAACTTACTCAAGAATCTATTTTTGCTTCAAGTTTTACTATTTTAAATACAGCCAAGACAAATTTTATCAACGCCATCAAACCAAAATCTTCTATAATCTTAGAAACAACTATTCAAATAAATAGTGTCTTTCCCGAAACTATTACTGGAATTTTTATCGCCAGCGATGAACCCAATACAGATACCCAATTAAACATTATTGTCACAGAAAATAGCCAAAGAATTATCAACAGTCAAAATATTGCTAACTATCAAAATAAACTCTTTCAAGAGTTATTCTCAGAAGTCGTTGATCCTGATCAAATTTTAGATTTTACTAACACATTAAAATTCCTCACCAAGCAAAGCTCTAATAATCAATATACAGGAACTTTATCCAGTAATGATGAAAGTTACCAAATCAACTATCGTCTTATCCCCACACATCAAAATCAATATACATTGCATCTTCAATCCGCACAATTTAACTGGAGTAATAGCTATCAAGTTAACCTAGATGAACAGACTTTTGTTAATTTCCTTAACAGATTAGATTCAGAATTAGTAGATTTTATCCAGTCTCTTGAAAACGCAGAAACCTTACTCAGTAAAGCTATTACATTAACCCCCTATCCTGAAAGTAATTTTTATTCTGGCTACTTAACAACCCAAAATCAGAACAATAAAATTGATTACCGAATTGATATTGATCCTCAAAATCATCAAACCAGTTTTGCATTAACGACGAATAACCATACATGGAATTATAAACTCGATACCTCGAACATTAACCACAGAAACTTAATCAAGCATATTAATCCTAGTTTTGCTCTCCAAATCGAAGGGGATGAAGCCTTAAATGCGCTGTTAAATAACGACCATATACAAGCCATTCTCATTTGTCGCCATAACAATACCTCTAAAGATGCCGTTTCCATTTATTCCGAAGCATCTAATTCTTCATCTGAGCTAACCGTATTAATTGAGACTTCTAATACTGATCCATCGTTACACAATATTCTAGATGATTCACAAGTTGTGCGGATTGAAAAACATTACTTAGAAAATTCTTATCACTATAAGCTGTCCTTTCCTAACTACGATTCAAACGCGAAACAAATCAAGTTGACTCAGAAAATTACTTCATCAGAAAAAATTCAAGTGCAAACCACAGAAACCAATCCCGTAAGAATATTAGATGTTCAAGGAAATGTTCAAATTAGTCATCATAGCGAGCAAGTGTCCTCTGAAATCAAAGAAGTTGAGCATGAAGGCTTTGTCGAAGATGCTAATTTTACCTATCACGCTTCTGGACAATTAATTATCATCAATTTACCAGAAAGTATCATCGTTGAGCATTATGTTAAACCTCCTATTCAAAATATATTAAACGGTTTAGAAGAATCCTTTATTACATTAAGTTCTGGGGATAAAATTACATTTCTAGCTGATAATTTAGCAAAACTAACAATTAGGCTTTATTAGACAATGACTTGGTTATACTTCTCACTGGCGGCGGCTACCTTTGAATCTCTGCGAGATGTCTTTAGTAAAATTGTGACAAATAAGAGCGATCGCCCTTTGGATGAATATTTAGTTGCTTGGGGATTAAGAGCTTTTACCCTGATTATTTATATCCCTTGGTTATTATTATCTCCCCAACCTATTCCTGATATTGGCAAAGATTTTTGGTGGGCTTTGTTAGCAGATGCTACTTTATCCACAGTTGGCGGCATTTTATATATGAGGGCTTTGCGCTTAGGAGACTTGTCATTAACTGTTCCCTTAATGGGTTTTTCTCCCCTATTTTTAGTGATAGCTTCTCCCTTTACTCTGGGAGAACTGCCGAATAATATACAGATAATTAGTATTAGTTTAATTTGTCTAGGTGCTTATTTTTTAAATTTAAAACCCAAAGAAAATAACTATTTTGCCCCTTTATTATCTATAATCAATACCCAATCATCGCGGTTAATGATTATAGTAGCAGCACTCTGGGCATTAACAACATCCCTTGACAAAATAGGAGCTAAAAATTCTTCTCCTTTGGTATTTTCGGCTGCTTTGTATTTTTGTACAGCATTAATGATGTTACCGATAGTTGTGGTTTTCTCGCCCAATTGGTTTTTTCAACTAAGAACAAATTTCTCTAAATTGGTTTTATTGGGAAGTTTGAAAGCAGTAGATATGTGGTGTCATGTAACTGCTGTAGGGTTAACGGTAGCAGCTAATTCTGTTGCTGTCAGACAAACTAGCCTATTGATGGGTGTAGGATTCGGTTATCTGATATTTAAGGAAAAAAACATCAGAACAAGGTTGTTCGGTAGTGCAATTATGGTGTTAGGAATTTGTTTATTAACTTTCTCCTAATCTGTATCTTGTGGATTTAAAGCGATCGCTCTTGTTCAAGAGGGTGATGTGCCTAGCTCACCGAAGGAATCATATTTGAACCTACATTTCCATTTCACAAATATGGATATATTACGCACAAACCAAATTTTACAGATAACCTAAAAAAAATAGTTGGAATGGCTTTTGAGTATCTTTTAGAAAGTCATAAAAATGCAAAAAATGGAAATCCAATAGATCCACAACCTACTAATGATTTATTTTGTTTGAATTGTGGTAGTACCAGCGTAAATCTTCACCCAAAACAAGGGGCAGAAAAATACACAGCAGACTGTAGAACTTGTCGACATCAAACACACATAAACTATTGCTGAAAGTGTCATACACAACTATTTAAACATGGCTATTATTGGGACTATCATAAAACATCTGTTTGGAGTAGCTTTGATATTCATTGTCCCAATTGCGGTATGGCATTTGCAGATAAACCGTGAAATTTGCAGATGAACTGATTTTTGACATCTGACGCACCGTAGTAATGGCTGTGTTCTAAGCTACAGAAAAATCTGTAAACTGCCGATATTCAGGACGAATAAACCCTAAAATAATATCATCCTTTTCTACTCCTAATTCCAATAATTCCCCAGTTATTCCCCTTTCTGTACCATCCCATTCAATGCAGATTTTCCCATCAATAATTCGCAAATGAAACACCACTGCATGAACTCTACCTGTTTTATCCCAACCTGTATCCATTAACAAATAATTATCAGATTCTTGATCACAAATACATAAAGCCTCAATTTTTCCATGACTAGGTTTATACTTAGCGTGATTTCCAACAATACTAATTATAATTCTTCTGTATTTTTCTAACTTATCCATTGTACAATTACCTCCTGAATTGGATCGAAAATAATGTAATTAATCTGCTGTTGATCACTTAAAATATCTTGAATAGCTGGTTTAAGAAAAAAGTCTTGATAAGCAGCTTCAGGAATCGCTAAATATAATTTACGTTCTGGATTGATTCTTTTAATTAAACTAACATAAATATTATATTGTCCTAATGTTTTTTCTAATTCTGTAATTAAAGAAGGGCTATTAAAAACTTTTATTTCAATTACAATCTTTTGCTGCATCTTCTGGGCAGCAAATAATTTTTCTGCTCCTAAATCAGCATATAAACGCAAGCCTTTGTATTCTAGTATAAAGGGGTCATCGGTAATTACCCATCCATCTTTGGTTAGAGCATTTTTAACTTGATTGTGATATAAATCGTACTGTGGCATTACTAAATCAAGAATATTAACTTTAGCCTAACAAAAACCACCTTCATCACCCACACCTGTCAGCAAACTCTTATTATCTAACACTTTGCTGAGAGTGGCAAATACTTCCGCACCCCAACGCAAAGCTTCTTTGAAAGAAGGCGCACCGATAGGGACAATCATAAACTCTTGAAAGTCAACGTTATTAGATGCGTGCGCTCCACCGTTGATCACATTCATTAAGGGGACTGGCAATAAATTCGCCAAAGGTCCACCTAAATAGCGAATTAAATCTTCTACAATAACTAAAGCTTGTTCATTTTCTGCTTCAGTCTTGATAATTTTGGGAAGATATGTTGTTAATAATTCCTTGTATTTCTCTGGATTAAAAGTAAGGGTCATTTTTCTACTCTCTTACTATTCTAAAACTAATAACGTGCATCTTCCTGTTTATTTGGTTTACCAAATTTTACTCATATTCAAAACAAACCCCGGTAAAATAGGATCACAACTCACAGTATCAGGATTTTCTAAACACTCTTCTGTTTGTCCAGGACGATAAATATAAACTCGGCGATTTCTGCGGTCAATTAATAAACCTAATTGGATTCCTGGTTCTTGCATATATTCCTGCATTTTATCTTTTAAAGGCTGCAAATTATCAGAAGCTGACCTTAATTCAATCACAAAATCAGGACAAATAGGTGCAAATTTCTCTTGTTGTGTAGGTGTGAGTTGATTCCATCTTTCTAACTTTACCCAAGCAGCATCAGGAGAACGTTTCGCACCGGTAGACAGTGTAAATCCTGTACTAGAATCGAAACAAATACCTGTGTTATCTTTTTCTGACCAAACATATAATTGTCCAGCTAAGTTAAAATTACGATTTCCTGTTGCTGAACCTGCGGGTGACATAATTGATATATCTCCAAATCTATTTTTCTCAATTCGTAAATCACGGTTTAGTTGACAAAATTCAAAAAATTGATCATCTGTCATTGATGAAGGCATTTGTAACATTAAAGGAGATGAAAGCATGATAATTTCCTTCTGTTTATTTGGTTTACCAAATTTTACCCATATTCAAAACAAACCCTGGTAAAATAATATCACAACTCACAGTATCAGGATTTTCTAAACACTCTTCTATTTGTCCAGGACGATAAATATAAACTCGACGATTTTTGCGGTCAATTAATAACCCTAATTGGATTCCTGGTTCTTGCATATATTCCTGCATTTTCTCTTTTAAAGGCTGCAAATTATCAGAAGCTGACCTTAATTCAATCACAAAATCAGGACAAATAGGTGCAAATTTCTGTTGTTGTGTAGGTGTGAGTTGATTCCATCTTGCTAATTTTATCCAGGAAGCATCAGGAGAACGTATTGCACCTGTGGAAAGTGTAAATCCCGCACTGGAAGAAAAGCCAATTCCTGAACCATTTTCATCTGACCAAATTGCTAACTGTCCAATAATATGAAATTCTCGATTTCCCGTTTCTGAATCAACAGGTGGCATAATTAATATATTTCCGAATTCATTCCTCTCAATGCGTAAATCACGGTTTTCTTGACAGAAATCAAAAAATTCTTCATCTGTCATTTGCATTGATGAGGGAAAATGTAATATCAAAGGTGATGAAATCATAATTATTTCCTCCATCTGAAATTAAAATCAATTTTACCACAATCTCTTGCTGAAATTGGTCAAGATAGAATTATCAACGATTTGGCAATCAAAAGCAGGATTAAACGCAAGTATCGTGAAAATTCCTGATCAGATATAAGATATAAAATATAAGAATTGAATAAAGGGTAAATATGCGATTACTACATACAATGCTGCGGGTAGGTAATTTAGAAGAGTCCTTAACATTTTACTGTGATGTACTGGGAATGAAGTTACTCCGTCGGAAAGATTATCCAGCGGGAGAATTTACCCTGGCTTTTGTCGGTTATGGAGAAGAAAGTGATCATTCAGTTTTAGAACTCACCCACAACTGGGGCGTAGAAAAGTATGATTTAGGTAGTGCCTATGGTCATATCGCCTTGGGTGTGCATAATATTTACGCTACCTGTGAGACCATTGGACAACTGGGTGGTAAAGTAGTCCGAGAACCAGGACCAATGAAACATGGTTCAACGGTAATTGCTTTTGTGGAAGATCCAGATGGTTATAAAGTTGAATTGATTCAATTAAAAACTCCAGAATAATTTAGGGTAGAGGGTAGGAAGATAACTTCTTTATCCATTACCCAATTCCCCCCTAAACTTAAATTACAAGTCTAAAATCTAAAATTTTACAAATGCAGCCTACAGATCCTGATAAATTTACTGATACAGCCTGGGAAGCGGTAACAAAATCCCAAGACGTGGTTCGTGCTTATAAACAACAACAATTAGAAGTTGAACATTTAATTCTCGCCCTTTTAGAAGAACCTACCAGCCTAGCTACAGCCATTCTCACCCGTGCGGAAGTTGATTCTGTGCGGTTTAAACAACAACTAGAGGCTTTTACCCAACGTCAACCGAAAGTTGGAAAAAGTGATCAACTTTACCTGGGGCGAAATTTAGATTTACTTTTAGATAAAGCCGATGAAATTAGAGCCAAAATGAGAGAGGAGGAAATCTCAGAAGGGCATATAATTTTAGCGTTTGGTAATGATGAACGGGTTGGTAGAAGATTATTTAAAAGCTTAAATATAGATATTGCTCAAGTAGAACTTGGGGTTAAATCTGTTCGCGCTACTCCCAAAATCAAAGCATCTCCAAAAGCAGAAGCGGATGTGCAAGAGGAAGCTTTAAAAAGATTTGGACGAGATTTGACAGAACAAGCCAAAGCAGGAAAATTAGATCCTGTGATTGGGAGAGATGATGAAATTCGCCGGGTAATTCAGGTATTGTCTCGACGTAGTAAAAATAACCCTGTGTTAATTGGTGAGCCAGGAGTTGGCAAAACTGCGATCGCTGAAGCATTAGCCCAAAGAATGGTAAATGGCGACGTTCCTGAGTCTTTAAAGAATCGCCAATTGATTTCCTTGGATATCGGTAGTTTGATTGCAGGAGCAAAATACAGAGGTGAATTTGAAGACCGTTTAAAAAATGTCCTCCGTGAAGTTACGGAATCAAACGGGCAAGTAGTTTTATTTATTGATGAACTGCATACCGTAGTCGGGGCTGGTTCTAATCAACAAGGGTCAATGGATGCCGGAAATTTGCTTAAACCTATGTTGGCGCGGGGCGAGTTGCGTTGTATTGGGGCAACCACTTTAGATGAATATCGCAAATTTATTGAAAAAGATGCAGCATTAGAAAGACGTTTTCAACAAGTATATGTAGATCAACCAACAGTAGAAAATACAATTTCGATTTTGCGAGGTTTGAAAGGGCGTTATGAAGTGCATCATAACGTCAAAATTTCCGATTCCGCTTTAGTGGCTGCCGCAACTTTATCAGCGCGTTACATTGCCGATAGATTTCTACCAGACAAAGCTATTGACCTAGTTGATGAAGCCGCAGCGAAATTAAAAATGGAGATTACATCCAAACCTGCGGAATTAGAAACCATTGACCGGCGCTTAATGCAGCTAGAAATGGAAAAGCTGTCATTATCTGGAGAAGAACAGAGTATTTCTCCAACTAGAGAACGATTAGAACGAATTGAACAAGAAATTGCCAGTTTAACAGTTAAACAGCAAATATTTAATGAACAATGGCAAGGGGAAAAGCAGATTTTAGAATCTATCAGCGGGTTAAAGAAAGAAGAAGATGCCATGCGGGTGCAAATTGAACAAGCAGAACGAGACTATGATTTAAACAAAGCCGCTCAATTGAAGTACGGTAAGTTAGAAGGTGTGCAACGAGAACGAGAAGTTAAAGAAGCGAAACTTTTAGAAATGCAAACTCAAGGTTCGACTTTGTTGCGCGAACAAGTCACCGAAGCCGATATTGCCGAAATTGTCGCTAAATGGACAGGAATCCCTGTAAATCGCCTTTTGGAATCAGAACGGCAAAAATTACTGCAATTAGAAAGTCATTTGCATGAACGGGTAATTGGTCAAGAAGAAGCCGTTTCCGCCGTCTCTGCGGCGATTCGTCGCGCCCGTGCGGGGATGAAAGACCCCTCTCGCCCCATTGGTTCATTCTTGTTTATGGGACCAACTGGCGTGGGTAAAACCGAACTCGCCCGCGCCTTAGCTCAATTTCTCTTTGATTCTGATGATGCTTTAGTGCGTTTAGATATGTCTGAATACATGGAAAAACACTCAGTTTCCCGCTTGGTGGGTGCGCCTCCCGGATATGTGGGTTATGAAGAAGGGGGACAACTTTCGGAAGCAATTCGCAGACATCCTTACTCGGTGGTGCTGTTAGATGAAGTGGAAAAAGCCCACCCCGATGTATTTAATATCTTGTTGCAAGTTTTAGATGATGGTAGAGTTACTGATTCCCAAGGACGGGCTGTAGATTTTCGGAATACTGTCATAGTCATGACTAGCAACATCGGCAGTGAACATATTTTGGATGTATCTGGGGATGATTCTAAGTATGATTTGATGCGTAATAAGGTGATGGAAGGTTTGCGAAGTCACTTCCGTCCCGAATTTCTCAACCGCATAGATGACTTAATTCTTTTCCACGCTCTTAATCGTTCAGAAATGGGGCATATTATCCGTATTCAACTCAAACGGGTGGAAAATCTGCTCAAAGAACAGAAAATCTCTTTCGAGATATCCCAGTCCGCTTGTGATCATCTTGTGGAAGCTGGTTATGATCCTGTTTATGGCGCACGTCCATTAAAACGCTCAATTCAGCGCGAGGTAGAAAATCCTCTGGCTACGAAGTTACTGGAAAATACTTTTGTTTCTGGTGATACTATCATCATTGATAAGGCTGAAACTGGGTTAAGTTTTAGTAAAAAACTTTAAGCATTTTCATTAGTAAATAGGGGGCTTTCTATGGAATTGATTTCTTCTTTAGGGATTACAAGTTCGCAATATCTTTCCAAGGAAAGATTTATTAGTTATCATCATCAGTCGCGGTTATTGTTTTCCTTGGGTAGTCAAGTTAAAAATGTTCTAGAAATTGGTATTTTTAATTCTTTGTTTACAGAAATACTCCGACAAAATAACTATAACGTAACTACGGCGGATATTGATCCTAGTCTCAAACCAGATATAATGTTGGATTTGACGGCGGACTTTATACTACCAAAAGATAAGTTTGATGCAATTGTTCTGTTTCAGGTATTAGAACATTTTCCTTATGAAAAATCTGAATTAGCATTGCAAAAACTCGCCGCAATTACTAAGAAATATTTGGTGATTTCGATTCCCAATGCTACTGAATATCTATCATTGCAAATCAAAACTTCTTTTCTACTTAAAGCCAGACATTTACTCTGGGAAATTCCCCAATTTTGGAGTACAACACCACTTTGTGATGAACATTATTGGGAATTGGGATTGAAAGGATATCCCAAAAAGCGGTTTTTGGAATCTGTTGCTAAAGCTGGTTTGATAGTGAGGGAAGAATATGTTGATCCTACTTTCCCATATCACTACTTTTTGATCTTAGAAAAAATATAAGTGCGATCGCTTGTCTAATACCAATTCTGTATAAAGATGCCCCAAATTTAGAAAGGAACGAACCACAGAGGCACAGAGAACACAGAGGAGGAAAAGACAAGGTTACAAAATTCAACGCAGCTTCATAAAGAAATGGTATAAGATCATGAGAATATCCTACTCGGTTTTCTTTTTGGTGGGACGTTTCCGTTCTGATTTCTTCTTGAAACCTACTGCTTGGGCTGCATCACTATCTGACCCAAATTGACCTTTTACTGCTTCTTTCATGGCTAAAACAGCATTATGGAACTCCCATTCTGCTTGTTTGGCTGCATCTGCGGAGGCTTTAAATAATGCTTGTTTTTCGGTTTCTTCTTGTTGTCTTGTCACCATTTCTGCATAAGCTTTTTGTAATGCTTCCGGTGTGGCTGCTACACGAGCAGTGGTATAACCGGAGACGGCTTTGAGTCCGTTGTAAGAATCTATATCTTGCTGGAGGTTGCTAGGGGTGATGCGGCGACTAGTATCTGGGGCTGGCATGATAACTTTGTTGTTAAAAATATTTGTATCAGTTTACTATACAATGTGTATTTATGGCAATACGTTATTTAGATTTTTTATTTGAGTAGATTTGGATTGCTAAACAATGCTTGTGTATTGATATCTAATCTTTTTGTTTTTTTATGCAATGCTTAAAGAATAAATGACAATGATTTAAAATTACAATTTAATCTTTTTAGTATTGTTAATATTAAGTTATTATGCTTGATGCAATACAATTGAGGGCGGGGTTTCCCCGCCCCTACGGGTTTTATGGTATATGGCTATATCTGTTTATTGTGGTTTTTGTTGCTTTAACCAAGTTTCTAAATCAGCAAGTTGTGAAAAATCTAACAAAGCATCTGCTAAATTTTCTAGTTGTTCTATAGACAATAATTGAATTTGCTCGATTAATGAGGATTTAATTTCACCAAATCGGCGATTTAATTGCCGTAAAATCAAATGTTCTTCACCATCTCGTCTAGCTTGTTGTTTATCTCGTTGATAAAATGGTGCTAACCGCATAATTAACTCCTTATCTTCTGGTTCTGAACTGTTATTGATCTTTAAAGTCTGTTGGAGGTTGTAAAGCAATTCTAACGTTGCTTGTTGGAATGGGTAATTAGTTGGTAATGTTTCTAATTCATCAATTGCTCTTTTTTGTACTGTTTCCCGTCCTAATAGTCTTAACCATAGGGTTTCGGGTGTACGTGGTAATTGATGAATGGCGACAATGGCTGTATTCAAGTAATCTGCTAAAAAGTAGATTCCTGCTGGCCAATTGGGGTTTTCTATGGCTCTAAAGCCGGATAATAGGGTTTGTGATGCTGTTGGTGTCAGAACCCATAGTTTAGGTGTTTCTATGGTAGCTATGGGGTTTTTATTCCGTTTTGCTTCTCGTTGTAATGCACCTCTCACTTCTAATGATTTTAACAAACAATCACAGATTTCTTCTTTGCTTGCTGGATTGCGAAAGGGTTCAAAGATAGCAGGTGTAGCTGCTAGTTTACCTAACAATCCTAATATCTCGATGTCGGCGGTTTGTGTGCTGACGGGGGAAAATAATACATCTATTTCCCTGATTTCTCCAGCTAAATGGCTGGGTGCTTCAACTTGTCCAAAGGGTTTTAGTAGTTCTTCTAAATAGTCTTTGGCAAATTGGTCATGGATAAAGCGGGTCACAATTGGTTCTATTTAGATTCTGAAGATAGATTTTGTTGATTAAGTTTACAATAACAGGTATTAAATCATAAAATAAAAACTATAATTAAGTAAGACTACAAATAAAAACAATCCTTAAATTACTATACAATAAACAGGTACTAAAAATAAAATGCCAAAAACAAACATCATTAATCCAGAACAGTCTTATACTTTTGCTGATTATTTTAAACTTAACTTTGCTCCACAAGATATTTTAGCTTATTTTAATGTTTCTCTTCAACGTCGCTCTTTAAAATTACCTCAATCTACTCATACTTTTGATCGTTTAACTGATCTAAAAGCACGTATTGAAGAAGTTTTACCTCGTCTTAGTCTGACTAGTGAAATGGCTCGAAGGGAATTTCTGATTGCTCCAGTTTTAACAGATGTACTGCACTATACTCAAGCTACGCTTAATATTGAATATCCGATTGTTGTTAATAATCAATTAAAGGGTTCTTTAGATTATTTAATGCAAAACTGCCAAGTTTTTCTAGTTGTTGAAGCTAAAAATGAAGACTTAGAAAAAGGTTTTTTGCAATTAGCAATTGAACTAATTGCTCTTGATCAATGGATTGAATCAGACAAGAATATTTTACATGGTGCAGTTTCTACAGGCAATATTTGGCAGTTTGGGAAATTTGATCGTCAGTCTCGTACAGTAACTCAAGACCTTGATTTATATCGTGTTCCGGCTGACTTGGAGGATTTATTGCGAATTTTAGTGGAAATTTTGGAATCTTAATGATTTTTATACTACTTCATTTTAAAAATTATTTAAGATAGTTCTTCCTTATCAATTTCAGTATAACATATTTAAAATGAGATGTCAATAGGTTTATTACCTTTTTTTTGTGATGAGTTATGAATGGATGATGAGAGTATTTTTTTGGATTGTTATCTGATGCTTTGGGAATAATTGTCTGATAGCGCGGATTAGGTTGTTTGCTATGATAAGAGTCACTAAAATCCGTGAAATCAGTGCAATCCGTCTAATCCGTGATTCAGACCCTATTTTATTTTTTTCAAAATGAGAATTGCTGAGGATTTACAGGATTATATGTATAAGAGTAATTATTGTGGATGATTTATGGGATTTACTTTAATTATTGCCTCATTTTCTATCTAGGCAGTTTTCTATCTATGGTTTTTGTAGTTGTTCTCAATGGTTTTTGGTAAGTTAATGATGAATTACGCAAAGCAGAATTAGTTTTGTGAGAGTTTCCCACAAAATCGCACTATATTTATTTAACTCAAGCATGATTTTCTTCAGGGTTTTAGTAATTTACCAAGTATTTTGACACTTGTAATCCTGTAAATCCTATAATCCTGGACATCCTGATTCAGACAATTTTATGATTGCATTACAAACCTGTTTTTATGTATCGCCATCAGATGCTTCTGTTTGCTGTTGCAAAGATTCTCGAATAGATGACAATAGTTCAGGATTATTTTCTATTCTTTCTAGTAAGGTTAACGCTGTTTCATTATTAAGTTCAGGAAGGTTTGCTTGTTGTGCAAGCACTTGGAGAATACCAAACAAGGTTTCTATATTACAATGTAAAAGTCCCGTTATATACAAGCTTTTTACTGTAACTGCTGCATTTTGCGTATTAGGATGTTCATTACCTAATCTGTTTTGATATATTACCAATGCTTGTTTAGCTAAATTTTTAGCTTCTGAATATTTACCTTGAGACTCATACAATAGTGCCAAATTATTCAGACTTTGTGCGACATCGGGATGATCATCACCTAATTGGCGTTTTCTGATATCTAAAGATTGCAAATAAA